>NZ_PNOZ01000008.1:0-136482 GCF_002879555.1 Verrucosispora sp. ts21
ATCTACACGCCGACGAACAGCGCATCTCGGCGATCACCGTGAATCACCCAGGCTAGAGGATAGGCTGATGCTGATGGTTGGCGGAGGTGTTCCCGGCCGTGGCCCCGCGGCACCTGAGAAGGGCCCTGCCTCCTACATCTCGGTGTGCACCCGCGATGGCTGGCTTATCATGATCGAACCGGGGAAGTGAGACGTGCGACGCACTGGGCGGCGACGGCGAAAGGTGTCCGTCCGGAGCTGGTCGGGCTTGGTGGCTGTTCCGCTGGCCTTGCTGCTCGTGGCGCTGGCAGGTGGATGCCAATGGTCTTCGCTCTCGGTCGTACATGTCACGATCTCGGACCCGGTCTGGTCGAACGACGGCTGGGTGTATTACCTGCGGGAGGAGGCTTCCGACGGCAGGCAGCTGTGGCGGCAGCGGCCGGCGCAGCGATCCGGGGAGCTTGTTTTGGACCAGGCTGCCGCCAAATCCGTCTGCCTCGACGGTGCGTTCAGTTTTCTCCATCGGTCGCCCGCTGGTGGGCTGAGAGTGGCGGTGGAGTGCGACTCCGGCACTCGTACCGAGTTGGTTGCCTACTCCGACGGGAGGCACCAGCT
Source organism: Verrucosispora sp. ts21 (assembly GCF_002879555.1). Classification (NCBI taxonomy): domain Bacteria; kingdom Bacillati; phylum Actinomycetota; class Actinomycetes; order Micromonosporales; family Micromonosporaceae; genus Micromonospora; species Verrucosispora sp. ts21. The sequence continues at coordinate 595 of NZ_PNOZ01000008.1, forward strand.
TGAGCCGCATGCATCGGTTTCGTTCCTTGGAGATGTTGCCCTCGTAGAGGGTGAGGCGACCGGCTATGCGGAGGTGCCACGCGAGTGTGGCATGGCTATCCAATCTCTCGTCGACGGCAAGCTGGGGGACCTTGACGCACTCATCACGGTGGATGGAAAGTCGCTCAATATTGGCGGCGGGGGCGATGACTGTAGCTCAGTCGTCTGGGTGCAGTCGCCGGCGGTTGCTCGCGGAAAATTGTTCTTCTTGGTCGCGTCGAACTCGTTCGGCAAACTGCCGGTGACGACATCGGATGTGTTGGAGGGGTTCACCTGGCAGCTCGTGCAGTGGGATCCAAAAAGTGGGTCAACGCAGTTTGTCGCCGAAATCCCTGGCATCGCCGACCTTGCAGCGAGCGGTCAAGAAATTATTGTGGCGGTCCATTCTCGGGGCAAGGGAAATGGGGTGTGGTCCATCGACGCCGCCAGTGGCAAGATGTTGCAAGTCGTGGATGGCGAAGAGGCCTATCATCCCAATTTCTCACCCGATGGCAAGGATTTCGTCTACGTCGAGGACCTTGGCCGCCTGAGGTTTGGGTCGCTTCCTGTCAATAAGTAATGCTCACGACCAGCCGCCACCCGCACCCGTCGGCGAAACTCGTCATCGATCGCGTCCCCCGTCCCGCTCTTCCGCCACGTCGTGAACCAGCGATGCGCCGCATCCGGCGGCGCCAGATCGCGAGGCATCATCCGCCACGGACAGCCCGACTGCAGCACACAGAAGACCGAATCCAGGATCAACCGATCGCCGTACTTGCGGAGCTGGCTGCCTTTACGCAGGTCTCGTACCGGCATCAAGGGTGCGAAGATCGTCCGCATCGCATCGGTCAAGCTCGACGGATAGCATGAACGGGCGTCATCCCCGCCGCAGTTGAAGTTGCGCACACAACGCGATCATGGCGGGGATGATCCATTTGTCGAGCACCCGCCATCGACATGTCTCGCCGTAACGCAACGCCCATACCGTTTACCCGACAGTCTCTCAGTCATGAACCTCTATTCCCCAGAGGGTGGTGTGACCTTCTATCCCTTTGCGGTTGGCTGATCTGGGCCCATACCCCGATGGGGTGATGTCGCGTTAGCACGCTCGTGAGTGGAAGTGCAGCGTTTCCGAATGATCTGACCGATGAGCAGTGGGCGGTGGTCGGGCCGTTCCTGCAGGCATGGAAGGACCGGCGTCCGTCGGTGTCGGGGCATCAGGGCCGTAACGAGCTACGGGAGATCGTTAACGCGTTGCTCTCAGGTTCTGTCAATCCCCTGGAACCGTGGAGGACTCGGTTATGCGGCCTGGTTCTCCAGGACGTATGTAGTTGATCGTTCGTAGTCGATCGGTGAGCGTCCGTTGCAGACGGAATGGCGGCGTCGGCGGTTGTAGAAGTCGGTGATCCAGGTGGCGATCTTCAGCCGGGCCTCGGTACGGGTGCGGAACTGGTGACGGTGGACGTACTCGACCTTGATGGTGGAGAAGGTAGCCTCGGCCACGGCGTTGTCGAAACACGACCCGACCCGGCCCATCGACTGGCGTACCTTCCAGCGGGCGCACGCCCGGGCGAAGTCGGCCGAGCAGTATTCGGCTGCCCCTGTCGCTGTGAAAGATCACCCCTGCGACGTCACCGCCGCGGGTGACCGCGGCCATTTTCAATGCGGCGACGACCAGGCCGGCGTCGTGGCGTTCGCCCATGGCGTAGCCGAGGATCCGTCGGGAGTGCAGGTCGATGACGGTGGCGAGGTAGAGCTTGCCCTCCTGCGTGGCGATCTCCGTCATGTCGCCGCACCAGGCCACGTCCGGCGCGGGCGCGGTGAACTGACGCTTGACCAGGTCCGTGGCGGCCGGCCGTTTGCCCTACTGGGTGCCCGTTCTGGTTCGGCGGCTGAGCTTCTGGTCGCTCATTGCGGGGTTGGTTGGTCGTGCCGGAGCAGGACAGCGTAGCCGGCGGCAAGGACGATCGCGACCGTTAGACCGGCACCGCATGCCTGGGTGACGGCTAGGAATACCATTCGCTGGGGGGCCACGTCCTCGACGGCGGCCAGGGCGGCACCGCCGGTGGCGGCGAGCCCGATGACCAGCCAGGCGGCCACCACGAGTACCCGATTGGCGGTCGGCCGTTGCTCAGGTACCGGCGACTGCCTGCGCCACCATCGGAGCAGCCAGACCACGACCACGACGGCGCCGACGATGGTGCTCACGCGCTGTATCCAGCGATAGCCCGGCGTGCCGAGGTGCGATTCAGCCAGCCAGCCGATGTGAGCAGCACCCCACATCCCGTCGTGCGTGAACGAATCCCACAGCACGTGCGTCAGCGCACCGATCACCAGGGAACCGACCAGCATCGCCGCGTAGCCAACCGACCATCGACGCTGAGACCCGGGCGAAGGTAGGCGTTCGCGCAGTCGAGCCGGCGAGATGGCGGTCAGGAAGCGGGCCAGCAGCCCATGCCAGAGGATCAACGCCCCAAGACCCAGCACCACGTCGACGCTGAGGACGCCGACGAGTGAGTGGGTCAGGGTCGCCTTCACCGGCAGCGGAAGATAGTAGGGGACATCAGGAGCCATGCTCCCAATCGCCAGGGCCGATGGCACCAGCCATGCTGACCGTGTCAACGGCAGCACAGCCGCGACGTGACTCCCCGTGAACGGCACCTCCGGCCCGCCTCCCTCGGTAGAATCCTAGAGACACCCAGCCGTAATCCACCAACCTCTGCCGCTGGAAGGGTTCAAGCGCCACCAACGGGAGTCGAAGCAGAAGCAAAGCGTCACCGGTGAGCTGATCGAGGCCGGCATCGGCGACCTGCCACTCAACGAGCAGTGGCTCCTCGAACTGGCCGAAGACGACAACTGGGAGACCTCCGCAGTCGCCAGCGCTCTCTCCAGGCGGGAGTGCCGTTATTTCCAGTCCCCCAACTGGCGCTGCCCGGCCTGGACCTGGTGCCGCTCGACGGCCTGCACAACTGACCATGTAAGGAATCGGCTTCACCGACGAGATCAGCGACGCCGACATCGACGCCATCGTCGCCGAAGCCCGGCATCGCTGCGCCGGCCTACCACCTTTGGATCTGTCATTCGGCCCGGTAGACCCCGACGCCGAAGGAATCGGCCTGCTCGTCCGCCCCTGGGACCGCGTCGAACACCTCCGCGCCACCATCCGGGACGCCATCGGCGCGGTGTGGCCCACTGTCCCCGAGCCCGCGCAAAGGTTCCGGCCGCACGTCACGATTGCCTACAGCGGCTCACCGGCACCAATCGAACCGATACGTGCCCGGCTGGCCGAACTCCGTCACCGGCCCCCGGTGCAGGTGACAATCAGACAGGTGCCGTTGATCGCGCTCCGACGGGAGAACCACACCTACCGATGGACGACAGTCGCGACGGTGCCCTCGGCCGAGTGACATCGGCTTGTCTTGACGGCCCACAGACCGTCCTGCCTCAGCCAGCTGCTGCCGTACTCCGCAGCAACGAGTCGTACGTGTCCGTTATGCGCGTCACCGTCACTCCGAGCGACCGGACCAGGCCGTCTAGACGTTCCTGCGCGGCCCGGCCGGACTCCTCGGTGCCGATCAACGCCTCTACCTCTACGAACGTGCCCAGCCCTTCGACGGCGTCCAGACATAGCGACACCTCACCCCACCGGCCGGTGCGGCGCCTCTTGACGATCTGTACCGTCGGTGTGAAGCCCATTGTCACCAGCGCGCCGTGCATCTGCTCCCGGTCGGCTACCACGGTCTCGTGTTCCAGGCAGGCCATCTCGTTGTCCACCGGCCGCTTGACGGTGAACAGGTGCCGGCCGTCCTGGGTGCGCAGCCGCGCGAACGGCACCCCGATCTTGCTCATGCCGTACCGCCACGCCGAAGGCGCGTATGCCTGATCGTCCTGACGTACCGCGTCGGACAACACAACTCCGTGAGCTGTCAGAGCCGCCAGCAGCGCCGTCTCGTCGCTCACGCGATATTTAACCTCGACTTCATGCACTGCTTCCGGGACAGCGGTCACGCCGCAGCAGCCTAGTCGCCGCCAACCCGCCGGTTGGCAGGCGCGCCGCCCGAGCCGAGTCGGCCGGCTCCGGCGGGGTGGCGGGGCTCCCGGTCCCTACAGGATCCGGCTACTGTGACAACACCCCGTACCCGCGCCTGTAGGAAGCCAGCCCTATGTCCAGCGCGCCGCAAGAGGTCCGCGAAGCCCGCCTCGCGCTTGGGCGCAAGCTGGCAGGGTTGCGTAAGGCCGCCGGCTACACCCAGAACAGCCTGGCACCGTTGACCCTGTACGGACGCAGCACCGTCGCCAACGTCGAGCTGGGCCGACAAAGCGTGGGCCGGGACTTCTGGGTCCGCTGCGACCAGATACTCGACACCGGTGGTGCGCTCGCCGCCGACTACGACCGGATGCAGGCCCGCGCCCGACAGCTGGATCGCTTGTCCGCCCTTCGTGGTCTGCCGTGGCCCTCTGGTCCGGACCACGCCGACGGTGAAGACGTCGACGGGCGATCGCCTCTTCGGGCCGCAGGCCGGACGCTTCGCGGCCGGAAGGTGGTCTGCTCGCGGCAGCGCATACGCTCGGCCCAGCGGGGCTTGCTCTCGATGACCTCGACCGGATCCATGCCGTGGGACGCGATGCCCCCCGCTACCTGGATGCCGACTTGGTCCGATACCTCGACAACGGACTGGACCGATGCGCCACCGACGACGGGGTCCACGGTCCACGGCACGCGCTACCGGGAGTGCTGGGCATTGTGGCCCTGGTCCAGCACTGCGCACGCGATGCGAAGCCGCAGGTGAGGCAGCCGCTGCTCGCCCTCGGTGCCCGGGCGGCCGAGTTCGCCGGCTGGCTGTACCGAGACTGCGGTCAGCCGTCCCCAGCGGACTACTGGCGCGACCGGGCAGCGGAGTGGGCCATGGAGGCCGCCGACTTCGCGATGCCGGGCTACGTGCTGATCAAGAAGAGCCAGTCAGCATGGGACGACCGTGACGCGCCCAGGATGCTCGGACTGGCTCGGGCAGCGCGGGAAGGGCCATGGCGACTCCCGGCGCGGGTCATGGCGGAGGCCGTGCAGCAGCAGGCTCGCGGTCTGGCGATGCTCGGCACCGGTCAGCGGCAAGTCGACGACATGCTGAAGGAGGCCCGCGACTTCCTCGACCTCGCCGCCGAGGACCGAACATCGTTGGCGGCTCACTACGACACCGTTCTATTCAAGGTGCAGACGGCGATCTGTTATGGGGAATCCGGACGCCCGGAGCAAGCCGTCGAAATCTACGGGTCGACGTTGACGCCTACCGTGTTCTCCGCCCGCGATCTCGCCTACTTCTCCACGCTGAAGGCTCAAACCCTGGTGGCCGTACATCGTCTCGACGATGCGGCGCTTGCCGCTACAGCGGCGATCGGCGCGGCATCGGCTGCGGGATCCGCCCGTACGCTCCGAGAGCTGTTCCGCCTGCGCCGTCGCCTCCAACCGTGGCACGCCCGCCCAGCCGTACACGAGTTTTTGCGGTTGATGGATGCGGTGTAGTCAGGACAACCACTCAGTGATCGACTGGATCGCTGCGGCCTGCCAAGCCTGGGTTCGTGGTTCCAGGTACTGGGGATCGTCGTGCGCCGCGATCCCGTGCTGCGCTCCTTCGATCTCGATCAACTCGGCCGGGCCAGCCAGTTTCTCGATGAGGTCGCGGGAACTCTGCACGGGGATGAACGTGTCACCGGTGCCGTGCAGCACCAGCGTCGGAACCTTGATCTGATCGACCGCTTGATCGGGTCGCAGGTAGAACACCTCGTTCAAGAGCGGACGACCGAGCTTGAACGTCGGCGAGTGCGGCAGAAACCCTGTTGCAACAGCTGGCGTCCAGCATCGTCGTCGATCCGGTCGTCGGTCCAGTACGGCTTGTCGTCAATGAAACGCTTCTTGTAGTTGATCAGAGGATTGATCAGAACCAGCTTCGCCAGCGACTCCGGATACCGCGCGGCGTAGAAGCCGCAGATGCCACCGCCGAAGCTGGCACCGAGCAGATGCACCGGCGTCGAGCCGGCGAGGGTCCTGGCATGTGCCAGCGCGGCGCGGATGTCGTTGAGCACGCCGGAGATGGTCAGATCCTCCTGACGACCTTCGCTCTCACCGTGGCCCCGCAAGTCGAACCGCAAGGACGCGATACCGCCCGCGGCCAGTCCGTCCGCCAAGCGGGCGAAGAAACCGCCCTCTTCCCGGGTGACACCGCCGCCATGTACGAGCACTGCGACCGAAGTCGATGGCGTCGCTGGCGCTACATATGTCCCCGCCAGCCGGAGCCCGTCGAGGCTTCGGAAGGCTACGGGCTGCGCGGGCGCTGTCGAAGATGACTCACCGAGCACGTCGTGTCCTCCGTCTGGCAAACGGCCTCGTCCGAGAGAGTACCGGCATCCGGCTGGAGTATTAGGACGTCTCTTGTGCTGGTAGTGGGCGTCTGTGCTGATCAGTGGCGGGCAGGTCAGCGAAGGGCGTCCATCGGGTGTGGTCGTCGCCGGTAGTGATTGTGTGGAGGCGTAGGGCGAATTCGTCGGCGATGCCGGGGCTGCTGTTAAGGAGTGGTACGGCTGCGGTGATCATTTTGAGTTCGCGTGCTTCGCGGAGCAGTGGCCAGTGCGGGTCGGTGGTGATGTCGTAGCCGTAGGCGGTGGCGAGGCGTTGGTGTTGTCCGGCGCGGTGGAAGCGGGCTTCGCCGACGGGGACGGCGACGAGGTCGACTTGCCAGGGGCCGAGGCTGGTGGCGTCGAAGTCGCATAGCACGGTGTTGCCGGTGGCGTCGCGTAGGAGGTTGCTGGGGTGGGCGTCGCCGTGGATGAGCCCTGGGCTGATGGTGTCGCGGAGGGCATTGATACGTGGGGCGAGTCTGTCGCACCAGGCCAGCAGGAGGTCCCGGTGGTGGGCCGTGAGTCCTTCGGCGTCGGTAATGCGGTGCTGGGCGTCGCCAATCGGGTCCCACAGCGGCAGGTCGATCGGTGGAGGGGGCAGGCGGTGAAACTGCCGCAGGACGGGGCCGAGGTCGTCGACGGTCGGTGGGGGTGGTTTTTGGGGTAGGTAAGTCAACACGGTGGCGGCGAGCCCGTCGACGATGAGGGGCTGATCGACGCCGGGGACAAGACGAATGGTCGGTGCGTTGGTGTCGGCGAACCAGGCGCCGAGAGCCGCGACCTTGGTCGCGCGGTCGAGGAGTCGTCGGGTGCGGCTGATGCGAACAACGATGCCTGCGGTGGGCAGAGCGAAGACAGCGTTGTTGGCGAGGTGCAGCAGGCGGGCGTCGTCTGAGGTCACACGCAGGTGGTCGGCGATGCGGTGCAGGGCGGCGGTCATGGCCTCGGCGGTGAACCGTCCGAAGGTGGGGTCAGTCATGCGGTCACGCCGGTCACGTTGTTCCTGAGCTCCTGGACGGCCGAATCTGAGTGCCCTGCATGACCGGCGTGTGGACAACGCTGGGTTGTTTCAGTACCTGTGTGAGGGACAATTCGGTGATGGTCGCGATACTCGCCGTGGCATCGAGTGGTAGCAGTAGTTCGCTCGACGAGTATGCGGCTAATTCGGTGCACAGCGCATTTAGGTATCGGACGTAGGGCGACGACAGTTCTTCACGCTTCGACAGCCGGGTGAGGATGACGTCTAGTCCGTTTGGTCGCTTCGGTGGCCGAAGCTCTATGGACATGAATGCTTCGACAGTTGAGAGGTGGCGTACGTGCTGTTCGAGTCGCGTACGGTGCTGGTCGGTGGTTGGATCGGGTAGTTGGGGGCTGTCTGGCGCGGGGATTCCGGTCTTGTGGTGGGCCAGGGCGGAGCAGATCACCGTCTTGGGGCCACGGTCGACGAGCATGACGCCGTGAGCGTGGCGGGTTCCGGCTGTCGTGATCAGCGATTTGATTCGGCGTGTCTTGGCTTTGAGTAGCGCCTGGGCGATCTGAATGCCTGGTGTTGTCCGTACCCAGGGAGCGAAGTCCTCTGGTGCGGACAGGTTGTTCAGGTAGGTCCACAGCGGCGGCGCGTGTGTAACGGGGCAACCGTGCGCGAGCAGTGCCGGGCCGAGGCTGGCGATGAGGGTGGACTTGCCGCTGCCGTCGGGGCCGTCGATGAAGACGATCATTGTCGCTGCTCAGGTGGCCTGGATCGTGGTGCGTCGACCGTCGCGGGCGGCTGTGAGGTGGTGTAGTTCCTCCAACGCTGAAGGCACCTGATTGGCGAGTTGCTCGGCTCGAATGAGGTCGTCCGCACCCGTACGGCGGTAGGCGTCGTAGTCGTCGAGGAGCCGTGCAGCCTCAGTGTCGGGCCAGTGGTGGTCGAGGGTGGCCACGACGTCGGGCAAGCGGAGCAATCCGTGTGCGTCAACGGTGAGGGCGGTTTGGCGGGCGGCGCTGGATAGCACTGCCAGGGTGCGGCGGGCGCGATCGATGCGGTCGGTGCCGCTGGTGGGTGTTGCCGCTTGGCGTTGGTAGGCGAAGTCGCGTAGGTGACCGATATCGGCGGCCAGGTTGGCGGTGTGGGGCAGTTCCGGCAGGGACGCTGCACGGGTGCCGGCCACGATCGGGACGTCGATGTGGGTTCGGCGCAGGACAGCGTGCAGCTTCATGGTGTGCAGCCGTTCGAGTCCATTGGCACCGTCTCCGTCGGGATGGGCGAGGTGAAGTGAGATGCGTATGCCGGCTTGGTGGCTGATTTCGTCGGCGAGCTGGCGCAGGGCGATGGCGGGCGGGGATGCGGGTTCGAGTCCCCAGGCGACGAGGTCGAGGTCGCTCCAGCCTTCGATGAAGTCTCCGCGTGCGGCGGAGCCGCAGAGGGCGACACCGGCACCGGGGCTCTTGGCTAACAGGGCGTTGGCCTGGCGGCTGAAGCTCCATACCGTTTGGCTGAGGGTGTCGCTGTAGTCGAGCGAGCCGCCGCGGCGCCAGGCGATGATCTCGTCGGCCCGTCGGACGTACTCATGGAAGCCGGTGTGACTCGCGGCGGTCAGCGCGTCGGACAGGTCGTGCCATTGGGCGGCGACGAACCCTTCGGTCTGCCGTGCGGTGGCGTTCGTGTCGGTGGTGGCGAACAGGAACCAGTCGACGGTCTTCTGCGCTGGCGTGCCGTCGCGGTCGGTGAAGTGGTACGCCTCCTGTCCGAGGTAGGCGACGTAGCGCATGTCGTGGAGTCCGGCCTCTTCCGACACTTCCCGGGCGGCGGCGATCAGCGGCGACTCGCCCGGCTCGATGCGTCCTTTCGGGGCGACCACCTGACGCTCACCGGTGGCGCGGATCTGCTCAAGCAGCAGCATCTGCGGATGTTGGAGGTCAGCGCAGACGACGATCGCGCCGGCGGAGGCGTACAGCCGTGTCATGAGGGTTCCGTTCTCGTGATGGAAGGGCAGGTCGCGGCGTAGACGTCGTCCAGCGTCGCCGTGAAGTGGGCGAGGTCGTGGCGATTGTCGATCCAGTGATCGGCGATCTGCCGCCAGCGGGGCAGTTGCTCGTTCACGCGCTTCCGAGCGTCTTTGGCCTTGATGAGAGCGCGGGCCGCAGTGTGGTCGATGTTGATGGCCGCCGCCAGGCGATTCACGCGCAGTGGCTCGGCTGCGGTGATGAAGACGATGGCGGCGGGACCGGGCCAGGATTCCTTCGTCGCGTGGGCGAGTTGAGCGTCGATGAAGCTCTCCACCACGGCCACGTCGGCCGCCTCGGTGCGGGCACGATCGTGGAGGGCCGACAGGAACTCGCCCGTGTCGAAGCCTTCACGAGTCGTGACTCCCTCGTGCCGTACTTCCGTGCCCGAGGTCAATGCCAGGAGGATCGTACGGATCTTGATCCGTTGTGCGCCGCGTTGCGCCAGGTGGTTGCCGGCGGTCGACTTGCCGCTCTCGCTGGTGCCGGCCAGCAGAATCAGCCCAGGCGGTGCGGTCTGGGCTGTCACAGCGACTCCACGACGTGTGTGACGGCATTGACGCTGGCGGCGAGATCGGCGGGTGATCCGATGCCAACCCGGAAGGTCGGTACCCGGGACAACCTGTCGAGGACATTACGAGGCGGCGCGCACAGTTGCGCTTTGCGGTTCAGTAGCGGGTGTCCGGAGGCGTACCGGACCTGGCTCGGGTTGTTGAAGATGCTGACATGATCGAGGCTGGGATCGATCAGTTTGGTGAGATGGTCGGTGACCGCGCTGGTCAGCAGGACGCCCGTCTGGGCGGGGTCGATCTGTTCCAGCTTGCCGGCGGGGATCCCGCTGTCCGGCACGACGATGAGCGCCAGGCTCGCCGCGGTCTTGGCAATACCGGCGGGTGCCAGCTGGTCTGGGAAGAGGAGACGGCGGTCGGGGTGTTCAGGTGCCAGGTAGGGAGCCATGTCGCCGCGTACGTGCCAGGGCAACCGTGGTGCCGGGGCGACGACGCTCTCCTTGCGGTCACAGGTGACAAAGGTGAACTCATCGACGAGCAGGGCGCAACCGGCCTTTGCCAAGCCCAACGCCAGTGACGTCTTGCCCTGCCCGAGCCCACCGTCGAGGACCGCGACAGCCCCACAGCCACCGGCGGCGGTCACGGCGCTGCCGTGCAGCAGCACGCATCGGTCGGCGGCACCCAGCAGGGCCAGGCACCGCGCCCCGGCCTGCAGGATCGCAATCTCCAGGGCCGTTGGGGATACCGTCGTCATGCTGGGGACAACGAGTGACATGCTGCCCGTCTGCTCATCGACCACCAGTTCCGCCTGCTCCCCCTCGACGATGCGCATCTGATACCGAACGGGCGCCGCTACGCCATCGATGCTGATCCGGTCGATGAATCGCTGCAGGTGCGGTTGACGTACCGCTGTTGCGTCGAGGTGAAGACGCTGGTCACCGAACTCCAAGACCTTCACGGCATGTCCTCGGAGGGTTTGCTCAGCAGCAGCCAGGTCGAGTAACCGCGGTGACGGTTACGAACCGGCGACAGGTGCCCGGCAATGAGTCCCGCCTCGTCGGTCACCTTCATGTGCCTGGCGAGCCCGACGTCGCTTACCAGGTGGCGTAGCTCCTTCACAGTGGTGAGGTGTGCGTAGCCGGGTGCCGCACCGGACGCTTTGTTGGCCAGGTAGATGATGTCGCGCGGTGGCAGCGGCAACGAGCCGCGTCGCCCTTGGCCGAGCCACTTCAGGTGTCGTGCTGCCGCGTCCAGCCGGTTGGCCCACCGCAGCAGCCCGAACCGTCCCGGGAAGTACCAGTTGAACACCTCGATGACGACCTTCCCGCCAGGTGCGCACACTCGCCAGAACTCGCGGAGAGCCGCCTGCCGCTCGGCGACGGTCGGCAGAGCGTTGAACGAGAACCGTAGGCACCACACCTGGTCGAAGTTGCCGTCCGGGAACGGGAGACCCGCCATGCTGGCCTCGACGTACGTCGCCAACGGGGTTGATGCGCGTGCCGCGTCCAGGGCCGCACCGTTGATGTCGACACCTGTGATACTGCCGCCCAGAGTGGTGACGGCGCGCGTTACCCTGCCCGCTCCGCAGCCGACATCCAGAATGCGGCTTCCGTGTCCATACCGGGAGAACAGCCTCTCTTCGCATGCACGGAGCAAGGCCGTGCCGTAGAAGGTCGTCTCGCCTGCGTAGTGGACCGTGTTGAGCGCTCGGATCATGTCGCCGTAGCCGACCTCGTCATAGCGCGAATCGAGATCGTCGCCCGTTGGCCCGAGCTTGCTGCCGGCTGCGAGCCCGCCAGGGAAAAGGGCAACTCCCGCCACAGGCGAGTCTTCCGCCGCAAGGTTCGAGCGAGTCCGGTCCACGTGGGGAACGGCTTTGCGGAGTGGTGTAGTCATCCGGGACCTCCTACAGCTAGCGGTAGATGATGGCGAGGCCACCGACTGCCGCATCGACGACAGCGGTGCTCACCTGTACCGATCGGGTGGTACTCGCGGACGATGGCGGCTAGGAATGCCGTCAGGGCACCGGGTTCCTGGCCAGCGTGATGGCCACGAACTACAGCGCCAGACCGGGCTCCGCACCGACCACATGAGATGGGCGGGTGACAGGTTGAACGCTGCCCGGCTCGACTCCAGAACCGTTGGTCGTGCGGCCTCCCATTTGTTGATCAGCCTGGACCGCGAAGAAACCCGCAGCACGTCGATTCCCGGCGAACCTTGTCTGGCTGGTACTCATGCCGCTCCGTGCCTGCCTGTCGTCATCAACTCCGGCGCTGATCGGAATTCCTCAACCTGGCTGCTATGGATGTATGGCGAACCACCAGCATGATGCGTCGACTGCGGTAGACCAATCCCTGCATGTGTTCCATAGGCGTCCATAGGACTCCACGCATGGTGGGGAGTTGCAGTGGAAGGATCGCTACGCGGGTGACGGCTCCGCGCGTTGAGCTGCGAGAAGGCAGCCTGCGACGATCGCGGCCAAGCCGACAACGGCAGTGGCTGTGAGTTGCTCGCTGAGAAACACCACGCCGAACAGGACGGCGAAGGCGGGCGATAGGTAGAACGCTAGTGCTGCGCGGGCTGGACCGGTGCGGGCGATCAAGGTGTAGAAGAGCACGAGGGTCATACCGGTACAGACGACGCCGAGGAAAATCACAGCCGCCACTACGTCAGAGCCGGGGAGACGATCAGGCAGCGTCAGAGTGGCCGGTGTGATCATCGCGGCGCTCGTGACAAGCATTGCCGAGGTGGCAACGCCGAGCGGCGGAGCGGCGGCATGGCGTCGGTGGATCATGATGGCGCCGGCGGCGTAGCACAGCGCGGCGACCAGAACGAGTACGCCACCGAGGAGAGCCAGAGGGCCACCGCGGAGGTCAATGCCGAAGAGCAGAGTAAGTCCGACGAATCCGATGGCGAGGCCGACGGCACCCTTCCAGCCCTGGGGACGTTCGTCGGGGGCGTACCGGTAGGCCAGCATCGCGACGAACAACGGCTGCGCGCCGACCAGAATGCCGGCGATACCAGCGGGGACGTACTGCTGTCCGTAGGTCAGCAGCAGCAGCGGGATGGTCGACTGCACCAAGACGGTTTCGATGATCGCCCGTGGCCGCCGCCAAAGATCAGGTAGTGCGTTGCTCCGGATGGCGAGTGGTACTAGAAGAAGACAGGCGAGCAGGACACGTCCGAGAACAACGACCGTGGGTGACAGGCCACGCAGCGCCACCTCGATCAACGGGTAGACCGCACCCCACAAGGCGGCGAGGATGATGAGCTCGACCCAGCCCCTTCGGTTCACCTGTGACTCGCGCGGTATGCCCTCAACACGCCTTCAGTTAAGCAGCACCTGACGGTAAAGGCTCTGCACGCAGTCGATGTTGGTCCACGGCATGAGATCGATCAGCAGCTCACGGAGGCGCTTGCGGTTGCGCTCTGAGCCGGTGCGTCGGGCAAGGGTGTCGGCCTGGCTCGCCGCGTCGCATGCTTGCTCGACCTGGCCCATTTGAACGTACGCGACGGCGAGATCGATCAGGGCTCCGGAGCGCTCCCGGACGAACGCGGGCGGCAGGAGCGTAAGAGCCTCGTACAACGCCCGAGTGGCCTCCCGAGGTTGGCGCAGACGGGCCAGGCACCGGCCCTTCAGCCGGGCAGCGTGACAGTCGGCGTTGTAGAAGCCCAACCACACCGGGGATGCGTTCGCATCGACACCATCGAAGACCCTCTCGGCCTGGGCCAGCGCTACAAGGCCGAGCTGTGGTTGACCAAGGAGCCCATGTGCTTCCCCAGTCGCCTCGTGTAGCCACGATCTAACAGCCGCAGGGCTGCAGTGGCCAGCCACGCTCTGGGCCGTGTCGAGCACACTGAGTGCGGCCTTGCCGTCACCGGCATGCAAATGGATATAGCTCATCACGCCAAGGCCGTAGGCGTGTAGCGCGCGGTCGTTGGTCTTTTCAGCAAGCGACACGGCCAGCCGACAGTAGCGCTCGGCCTGGTCGTACCTCTGCGCGTCGATGGCGAGCCAGCCAGCCAATTGGGCGGCGTCCCCAACAGCGCGCAGCAACCGGCTGTGAGTCCTGCTGGTGGTTGTTCGGTTGCTGACCTCAAGCATTCGGCGCAGGTGGGTGGCAATGTCTGCGCTAACCCGGCCGGAGCCCTCTCGATAATCGATAAGGCGATAGGTGTCCGTCAGCATCTCAAAGTTCTCGACGACCCGCTCGGTAACCCGACTCAGGCTCTTGCCTGCAGGCGGAAGCGCGTTAACTGTCGAAACTGAACCGAACCCGTTCACCTGCGTGCCTGATTCGCCTAGGCGCATGTCCGTGGCGTCCAAATGGCTGTAGTCCTCGCCGCCGAGTAGTTCGCCAGCAGAGCACCGGTAGAGAAACGCCAACCTGTTCAACGTGTCCAACGATGGTGTCCGGCCCGCCGGGCCCGGCCAGATCTCCCAGTAAGAGACCTGCTTCGCGGTCTTCGGGGCGTCAGCGTCGGGCCACTGCTCGTTCCAGCGCTGCGCCACGTCCGCCTGGGTCAACCCGTGAGCTAGACGGAATGCTACTCGTGGGTTGAAGCCGTATCGCTGCTGCCAGTGTGAGGCTATCTGCCGATAGGTCCAGCCGCTGGCGCGGAGTTCGTTGGCCTCTCGTTGGTAGCTGCGTGCGCTTCTGGCCATTCCCACCTCCACGGCGTGTCCTGCCCACATTGGCTAGCACTTTAGCGATCGCCGCTGCTTTTTCGGAAGCCGGTCAAGCCTGTACTCCACGTTTGCCGGGGAGGACTGAGTGAATTTGCATCCCGCCATCGGTGGTCGATCTTTTCGGTCCCGGATACGACCCTCGATTACGGCGCAGATCTTGTGCTGGCGGCACCGGGTGACTTGTGGGACGACGCCGCCTGGACCGCAGCACTACTGGGCAGGCCAGCGCCGTCATACCCGGATCAGACCTGGAAAGGACCGTTGTGCGTGTTGCTCGGAGGCTGGCGCTGTTGCTGGCCATCCCGCTGTCCGCGACTGTGCTTTTTGCCGCGTGGGGTGTGACGTCGACGGCGCGGCAGGCGGTGAGCGCTGATCGTCTCCAGGTGCTGGTGGCGGTGTCGTCCGCTGTCGGTGAGGTGCTGTACGAGCTTGATCGGGAGCGTCAGGTCGCGGTGTCGGTGGTCTCGGATGCCGGTGGCGGGTTGAACGCGGTGCTGGAGCAGAGCGCGGTGTCCGACCGTGCGATTGACGCCTACCGGCAGCGCCGTGCGGAGCTCGACATGTCGCAGCCTGCGGTTGGGCGGCTGGTCGGCCCGTTGGATGAGCAGTTGCGGCTGCTGCCGGCGTTGCGGGAACAGGTCAAGGCACGGTCGACGTCGTTGACGGCGGTACTGGTGCGCTACCGGGCGGTGATCGCGTGTGGCTTGGCGGTGCGGGAGGCCGTGGGTCAGGTGGGCGGCGCGGACGGTGTGCTCGCCGACCATTTGCGGGTGGCTGCGGCGTTGTCGCAGGCATCGGAGTACGCGGGTATCCAGCAGGCGGCGGTGGCGGCGGCTCGTGGCCGGGTGGTGTCGCAGGCGGTGCAACGGGACCTGGCGGCGACGCGGGCCGGGTTCGACGAGGCGCTGCTGGTGGTGTCGCAGCGTTCGCCGACGCGGTGGCGGGCATGGCTGGATCAGGCGTTGACCGGCGAGCAGGTACTGGCCGCGCAGCGTATCGATGACGGGATCGCGCGGACGCAGGTCGGTCAGCGGCTGCGGGTCGCGCCTGGCCGCTGGTCGGCCGCCAGCGGTGAGCGCCGGGACCGGTTGCACCAGGTGCAGTCTCGTATCGATGACGACATCCTGGCCGAGGTCGGGCGGCAGCGGACGCGGCAGTGGACGGCCAGCGGCGTGCTGTCCGGGGTGGCGGCGGTGCTGCTCGCGGCGGCGGCGGTGTTCGCGTGGCGGCAGGGCCGGGTGTTGGCGCGGCGGCTGCGTGGAGTGCGTGACGCCGTCACCGGGATGGCCCGGGATGAGCTGCCCGCACTGGTGCGCCGGGTGGAGTCGGCTGACCCCACCGATCCGGGCTCGGTACCGGCGCCACCGCGAGCCCTGGCTCCGGCGACGGTCCGTGATGAGGTGGACGAGGTCACTGCCGCTTTCGACAGCCTCGCGGGAACCACGTACCGGATCTCGACGGACCTCGCCCGGCATCGCCAGGTGGCGGTCGGTGCGGTGGAGGCGGTCGGGCGGCGGTGTCAGGCGATCACCAACCGGCTGCTGGGTGAGCTGGACCGCGCGGAGCGCGACGAGAAGGACTCCGCGACGCTGGAGACCCTGTTCGCGGTGGACAACCTGGCGGCGCAGCTGCTGCACGGCACGCAGAGCCTGCTGGTCCTGTCGGGCCGGACGCTCGGGATGGCGTACGAGGAGCCGGCCGAGTTGGTGACGGTGGTGCAGGCGGCGCAGAGCCGGATCCAGGACTACCGGCGGATCATCTTCGGGCTGGTCGACGACCGTGTGCTCGTGCCGCCGGCCTTGATCGACGATCTGGTTCATCTGTTGGCGTCACTGCTGGACAACGCCGCCCGCTACAGCCCCGACGACGTGTTCGTCTCCGGCCACCTGATGGGTAACCGGGCGATCCTGCAGGTCACCGACACGGGCAACGGCATCGCACGCGATCTTCTCGACCAGCTCAACCGGGAGTTAGCGGCACCGTCACCGACGATCGGGGTGGAGCACATCCGCCGGCAGGGCATAGCCACGGTGGCGCTGCTGGCCGCCGCGCACGGGTTGCGGGTGCGGCTGCTGTCCGCGTCACCGCACGGCACGGTCGCCGAGGTCGAGATCCCCGCCGACAAGCTTCTCGTCCGGATCCCTGAACGCGTGGCGCTGCCGACAGGACCGATCGCCGGCAGACGCCCCCCAGGCGGCACCCCCGCCTCCCACCTCGTGTTGCCCGCCACCGCCGCACCTCATCCCGGTGGACCGTCCCGCCGGTACGACCGGCCGGCGCCCGTGGACGCACCGACCCAGGCCCTGCCGCAGATCCCCGCGCAGCGGCCCGGCCCGGGCGGGCAGGAACCACCTATCTACCGGCATGCCGGTGAACGGCACGGCCCATCGGCGTGGTTCGAGGAAGGCGGCACCGTGCACGTGTCCGCCGAGACCGTGCCGTTCGGTGGCGGTGCGACCACCTCGAACGGGCTACCCAAGCGGCAGCCGACCACCGCGTTCACGCCCGCCCTCCGGTCTGCTCCTGTCGCGGCGCGCTGCCGTCCGACGGCGGGCCTGGCCCAGACCGCAGATGCCTACCAGCGCGGCCTCGGCCGCCGCTCCCACCAGCCGAGAGAAGAACAACGATGAGCGACAACAACCTGAGTTTCCTGCTGAACAACAACGTGCGCGTGGTCGCCGGGGTCAGTCACGCCGTCGCGGTGTCGGTTGACGGGCTGCTGCTGGCCTGGACCGAGGGGCTCAACCGGGATGCCGCCGAACGCCTCGCCGCGGTCGCGGCCGGGCTGAACAGCCTGCTCAACGGCGCCGCCCGCGACTTCGACGCGGGCGCAGTGCGGGGCAACATCACCGACACCGACCGGGGCTACCTGATCCTGACCAGCCTGAGCCGGGGGGCGTCGCTGCTCGTCCTGGCTCGCCGGGATGCGGACCTCGCGTTCGTCACCGGGGAACTGGAGCGCTTCGCCGAGCAGGTGGGTGACTCCTACCTGAACCCGTCGTTCGCTGCCGCGGCGGCCGGCGCACGATGACCATGCCCGCCAGGCCGGTCCGTCCGTCCACGAACCCGCCACCGGGGTTGAAGATCGTACTGACCGGGCCACTCGGGGTGGGTAAGACCACCCTGGTCGGGGCGGTGTCGGACATCGTGCCCCTGACCACCGAGGCCCGCATGTCAGCCGGTGGCGACGATGTGTCGCACCGTCCGGGCAAGGTGACCACGACGGTGGCCATGGACTTCGGTCGCCTCGCGATCAACGACGTCACGGTGTACGTGTTCGGCACGCCGGGGCAGGCACGGTTCTGGTTCATGTGGGACGCGATCGTGCGTGGTGCCGTCGGCGCGGTCGTGCTGGTCGACACCCGCCGGCTCGCGGACTCGTTCCGGCACCTGGACTACATCGAGAACCGGCGGCTGCCGTTCGTGGTGGCGGTCAACCAGTTCCCCGACACGCGTGTCCACTCGCCGGGCGAGATCCGTGACGCGCTCACGCTCGCCGGTGATGTGCCGATCGTCGAGGTCGACGCCCGGGACCGCGACAGCGTCCGCCACCTGCTCATCGCCCTGGTCGAGCACGTCATCGCCACCACACAGGCCCCGGCCGGCGTCGCCTCCTGACCACCCGGCCCGCTTCACCTCTGAACAAAAAGAAGGAGCACTTCATGCAACGTGTCCGTGCACGGCTGCGACACGCGTTGGCCGCCGTCACCGCCACCAGCCTTCTCGCCGCCGGTGCGGCGTGCGGCAGCGGCACCGGCGATCCCGACCGGGTGCGGATCGGACTGCTGGTGTCGCTGTCGGGCATCTACACCAGCGTCGGGGAGGACATGCGGCGCGGCTTCCAGCTGTACCTCGACACCCACGACGGTCGGCTCGGCGGCCGTGAGATCGACCTGGTCGTCGCCGACGAGGGTGACGGCCCCGCCACCGCCGTCCCCGCCGCCCAGAAACTCCTCGAACGCGACCGGGTGGTGGCGGTGACCGGGCTGGTCGGCGGCGCCACCGTCGACAAGGTCCAAACCCTCACCCACGAACGACGCATCCCCCTGCTCGGCGCGAACGCCCGCCCCGAATTCGCCCCCGTCGCCGGTAAACCCCGCGACCTGTCCTACACCTGGCACACCTCCTACAACTCCGACGAGCCGGGCATCGCGATCGCCGCCCACATCAAAGCCGAGGTGGGTGACGGCACGGTGTACGCGATCGGCCCGGACTACCAGGGCGGCTGGGACGAGCTACGAGGCTTCACCGACACGTTCACCACCCTCGGTGGGAGACTCGCCAACCCGGACGGGAAGACCGTGTTCACACCGTTCCCGGCCACGGAGAACTTCCTGCCGTACCTGAACAAGGCCGCCGAAACCCGACCGGCCGCCGTGTACACCTTCTACGCCGGTGGTCCGGCTGTCGCGTTCGTCAAGCAGTACCGGCAGTCCGCCCTCAAGGACGTACCGCTGTACGCGGCCGGATTCCTCACCGAAGGATCCGTGCTCGACGCCCAGGGCATGGCCGCCACCGGCATCCGCAACGTCCTCAACTACTCACCGACCCTGCCGCACGCGGCGAACCAGCAGTTCGTCGCCGCCTGGTCCGCCGCCGGCTACCCCGGACAACCGACCACGTTCGCGATGGCCTCCTACGACGCCGCCGCCGTCCTCGACCGCGCCCTGGCCGCCGTCGACGGCCCCGTCACCGGCGAAACACTCAACACCGCGATCGCCACGGTGGGGCGGATCGACAGCCCACGCGGGGACTGGCAGTTCCACCCCACCGAGCACCGTCCGGTGCAGCGCTGGTACCTGCGCGAGGTCAGACCCGACGGACCGGTCCTGTCCAACGTGCTGCTGCAGGACCTCACCACCCTGCCCACCACCTGAGCCACCAGGGTTCACGAAGGGAGGTGCCGTGCACGTGGACACGCTCGTGATCACCGTCGTTGACGGGGTCGCCTATGGGCTGCTCCTGGCCATCGCCGCTGCCGGGTTGACCGTGGCCTTCGGTGCCGGCGGAGTACTGAACCTCGCGCACGGCGTCCTCATCGCCGCCGGCGGCTACATCGCCGTGACGACCACCGCAGGCACATGGGCCAGCCTTGTCGCCGCCATCGTCCTCGCCGCCGTCGCAGGCGCGGCCGGCGGGGGAGTCCTCGCCGCCGCCACCGTCAGGCTGTGCGGACGCGGGCACCTGGATCAGGCGCTGCTGACCTTCGGTATCGCGCTGATCGGCGGGAACCTGCTGACCACGATCTTCGGCTCGGACGTGCTGCGGCCCCGGATGCCCGCCGCGCTGGAAGGCGCCGTCATGGTGGCGGGGTACCGGTATCCGGTCGACCGGCTCGCCGTGCTCGCCGTCGCCGTGCTGGTGGCCGCCGCCGGGTATGTGGTGCTGCACCGCAGCCGCGCGGGTCGGCTGATCCGGGCCACGGTCGACGACCGGGCGATGGTCGCCGGGATCGGTGTCAACCCCCGTACCGTGGACGCCGCCGTCCTGGTGACGTCCGGAGCCCTGGCCGGGCTGGCCGGTGCCCTTGCCACCCCGATCCTCGGCGTCGGTCCCGGTACCGCCGACACGACGCTGCTGCTGTCGCTGATCATCGTGGTCTGCGGTGGCCTCGGTTCGGTACCCGGCGCTGTCACCGCCGCGATCGGGGTCGGGGTGGTGCAGACCGTCGGCGTGGTCACCGTCCCGGCGGCAGCACCGTATCTGCTCATCGCCGCGATGACCGTGACCCTCGTGGCCCGCCGCCCCACTGTCCCGAACGGGGCAGCCTCATGAGCGCGTTCACCCGGGCGTTCGCCGCCGACCGGACAGTGCCGCTGCTGAGGAGGGGTGCCACGGCCGCGCTCGCCGCTGGGGCGGTTACGGCGGTGGCGATGTCACCGGCCTCATACCTGCACACCACCGTCGCCCGGATGCTGCCCCTCGCGCTGCTGGCGGTCAGCGTCGCGGTGGTCACCGGGCACGCCGGCCTGCCCACCCTGGGCCAGGTCGCCCCCTACGCCGTCGGCGCCTACCTCACCGCCCGCCTCGCCCTGACCGGCATCGACCTCGCCGCCGTGCACCTGCTCTGCGCGGCTGTCGGCGGTGCGGTCGTCGCGGGCCTGATCGGGACGGTCCTGGTCCGGTACCGGGGCACGGTCTTCCTCATGTTGAGCCTCGCGGTCGCCGAGGTGACCGCGATCACCGCCGGGCAGTGGCGGGCGGTCAGCGGCGGCACCGACGGCCTCGCCGGTATCCCCGCACCCCGCCTCCTGCCCGGCCTACCACCGCTGGACGGCGACCGCACGGTCCTGCTCTACGCCGCGACGATCGCGGTGGCGGTCACCTTCGTGGCCGTGTGGCTGCTGCGCGGAGACCGGCGGATGTTGCTCACCGCCGCCCGGACCAACGAGGACCGGGCCCGCGCCAGCGGCCATCTCGTCTACGCCAACCTGTGGATGGTCCACACCGCCGCCGGAGGACTGGCCGGAATCGCCGGCGCCCTGCTGATCCACACCCACCGGTGGATCACCCCCGCCGATGTCGGCTTCGGTGTCGCCGCCCTGGCCCTGCTCGCCGTCGTCATCGGCGGCGCCCGATCCCTCATCGGCGCGGCCGTCGGGGCGGTGATCGTGCTCATCGTCCGCGACATCGTCGCCGTCGAGGTTCCCGGCCACGCGCCGCTGCTGCTCGGCACGTTGTTCGTGATCGGCGTGTACGTGCTGCCCGGCGGCCTGACCGCCCTACCCACCCGCCTCCGCCGCCAGCTGTCCGCAGGCCCGTACAGTGCGCCGCCCGCACCCGCCAACGCGAGCGTCAGGAGGACGTCATGAGGACCGTCCACCGCGTCGAACCGGACCAGCCGCCCTCGCCGCGCAGCGGCCGCGATCCCGATCACGCCCACGGCAACGGGCTGGTCGCCTCCGGTCTGCGCCACGCCTACGGGCCGCTCACGGTGCTGGACCTCGACACGTTCACCATCGCCCCCGGCGACCGGCACGCGGTCATCGGACCCAACGGCGCCGGCAAGTCCACTCTCCTGGGCGTGCTCGCCGGCACCATCCGAGCCCAGACCGGCCAGCTCACCTACAACGGCCACACCGTCACCCGACACGGCGCCGAATGGCGGGCACGTGCCGGCATCGGCCGCACCTTCCAACACCCCACCCTCTGGCCGGACCTCACCTGCCTCGACTGCGTGCGGATCGGCGGCTGGCACCATCGCCGCAACCCCGACCGCACCCCCATGGAGACGCTGCACCTGGTCGGTCTGGCCGACCACGCCCACCAACACGCCGGTTCTCTGTCGCACGGGCACCGGCGGATGCTCGACCTGGCCGTCGCGATCGCCGGCCAACCCCGGATCCTGCTGCTCGACGAACCCGCAGCCGGACTCACCGACACCGAAACCGGCCGCCTGATCGACGTCATCCACCGGATGCCCAGCTGGATCGCCGTGGTCCTCGTCGAACACCACATGGACGTGGTCGCCGCGGTCGCCGACTGGATCACCGTGCTGCACCAGGGCCGCCGGCACACCGACGGCCCCGCCGACACCGTGCGCGCCGACCCGGGCGTCGCCGCTCTCTACCTCGGCACCGGAGGTGGCCATGCTGCACATCCGTGACCTGACCGTCGCCTACCCCCACGGCGCCCCCGTACTCCACAACCTCACCCTCGACCTGCGCCACCCCGGCGTGCACGCACTGGTGGGACCCAACGGAGCCGGCAAAACCACCCTGCTGCACACCCTCGCCGGCCACCTGCACCCCCGCGGCGGCACCATCCATCTCGAGGGCCGAGACGTGACCGGCTGGCACCCCACCGCCGCCGCCCGCGCCGGTGTCGCACTCGCCCCACAGGGCCGCCGGTTGTGGCCCTCGCTGACCGTCGCCGAGCACTTCGCCGCCGCACAGCCCACCGCAGGACGCGACGAGGCCTGGACCGTCGAGGAACTCCTGACGATGTTCCCGCCGCTGGCCGCCCGCATGGGACACCGCGCCCACCAGCTCTCCGGCGGCGAACAACAGATGCTCACCATCGCCCGCGCCCTGCGCACCGCACCCCGACTGCTGCTGGCCGACGAACCCACCGAAGGCCTCGCCCCTACCGTCGCCGACCAGATCACCACCGTCCTGCGGGGCCTGCCCGCACGAGGCGTGATCGTCCTCGCCGCGCTTCCACACGCCAATGTGGCGGCGACGATCGCCGACACCATCCACGTCCTCGCCGCCGGGAAGCTCCTCGGCCACACCCACACCAGCACCGCGGCCAGCCACCTGCTGCGCCGACACCTCACCCTCACTGACCCCGGCGACGAGACCGCGGAGCCCTGCCAATGACCACCGACACCATCGCGGCGCGAAACGCGGCAATGCTGGTCGCCGTCCTGCTGCTGACCACCGCCGCCACCGTGGCCGCATCGCCTGTCCGGCCGGCACCCGCCACCGTCCCAGGGCCGTGCTCGATGCCGGTGTCACCGCACCTCGACATGGCTTCGTCCGCCGCCCCCAACGACCGGTCACCCGCCACCCGGCTGGCCTACCCACAGCCGGCCTGCCCCGCCCTGAGGGCTCTCGCCGACACCATCACCACCAGCCCGTGCGACACCATGCCAGGCCGCTACGACCTCATCCGCTACCGGCAATGGCGGGGCATCTCGTCTTCAGGGGAGCCGGGAACGGTGTGGGAAATCCTCCGATGGACTGCCGACGACCTCTCCGACGCGCAACTCGCCACCGAATACCCGCCCGGCCCCATGCCCGTGAGTAAGGACTGGTGGCACGCGGGCCACGTCCCTCCTCACATCCCGGCCGATCTCATCCTCAACCCGCAGCTGCCGTTCGTCGTACACGCTCTCCTGCGTCACGACGACGGCCGTTACTACACCCCCGCCGACGCCCTGCGGGCCGTCGCTGACCTCGCCTCCTGGCACACTCTGCGCCGCGCCGACCGGGCCACGGCCCTCACCACCCTGGCCCAATACAACGAACTCGTCGGCTACCGGCGGGTATCCCACCGCGCCGGCCGCGTCGGCGTCGGCATCACCGCCACCGACAACGAAGGACGGCGTGGCCTGCTCGTCGTGCATCCGATCACCGGCGACATCCTCGCCTACGAAACCGCCCGCCCCGACCCGGCCGGCGGCTGGCGGGCCATCAGCTACCGGCTCTTCCTCGGCCACAGCCGCGTCGACGCCCGCTGGTGGGAGCCACCCGGCCCACCACCGTCAGGCCCGCAACATCGACGGCGAACACGAAACGAACCGCATCTGCCCGCCACACCCTGCCTACCCATGCCCGAAGGAGATGCCCGGTGACCACCACGGCCTACCAGTTCCGCAATGCCCCGGCCCAGCTCGGCCCCCTGCAACAGGTCCTCGACCCCATCACCCGCCACGACCTCGCCAAGATCCCCATCCGACCCGGCTGGCGGGCCCTGGACGTCGGCGCGGGCGCGGGCTCGATCACCAGACACCTCGCCGACACCGTCGGCCCCACCGGCGCGGTCATCGCCGTCGACCTCGACACCGGCCTACTCGACCCCACCAACATCATCGACGTCTACCGCCGAGACCTCCGCCACGGGCTCGACCTGCCGATCGCACCCGGCAGCCTGGACCTCATCCACGCCCGCTGCGTGCTGGAGCACCTCGACAACCGCACCGACCTGCTGAGGCAGATGACCGCGCTCCTACGACCAGGTGGGTGGCTGGCGGTCGGCGAGATCGTCTACAGCCGGCCCGTGATCCACCGGGCACCCGCCGACGACGACGGGGACCTGATCCACCGGGTCATCCACGCCATCCTCGACATCCTTTCCGACGGCGGCACCGACCTGGACTGGGGCAACCGCGTCCATGCCCACCTGCTCGACGCGGGCATGACACACGTGCACAGCCTCACCCGCGCCGACACGTGGACCGGCGGCGGCCCCGGATGCCTGCTGTTGGCCGACAACGCCCACCAACTGCACGACCGGCTCCTACCCGCCACCGACCTGGAGGATGCCGACCTGACCCGGTTCGGTGAGCTGATGACCGACCCCGGTGTGGCGCTGCGCGGCTACCAGTTCACCTCCACCCTCGCCCGCAAACCCGAATCACCCCTGGGCGCAGAGCAACGGCCGAAGCCGCCCGGCAGGTCACGGCAGCCGCAGGGCCGCAACGGTGACAGCAACGATCCGCTGCGGCGCGAAACCGGTCAGACCGATCTCCGTACCGCTGCGACACCGCAGGCCACCAGGAAGGTGACCGCCATCAGTCCGATCCGTAGCCAGGGCACGTCCCGGGTCGGCCGTACGCCGATCGACACCGCCAACGCCAGCTGTGCCAGCAGAGCCAGGCAGATGACCACGCTCAGTGCCCGGTAGGTGGTGCCGAACTCCGACCAGAACACCCAGGTGCCGCCGACGGCCGGGACCACCATCAGCAGGCTCAAGCCGATCAACGGGACGGCGAGCTTCCACCGTGTGCCGGCGTTCACCGCCGTTCCTCCCGGCCGTCGCCGGCAGCCCCGTCCGGAGGCATCGGTTCGACGGTCAGCGCCGCACCCGCGTCGCGGAGCAGCTGCGCCTGCCGCTCCCATTCGGCGCGCTGATCCGCCGGAATGGTTGCGCGTTCGGTCAGTGACGCGGTGAAGGCGTCACCGAGCGCCCGGCCGTGCCAGGAGTGGGTCGCCGCCGTGCGCAGGTCGGCCTCGCCGCGCAGGACGGTGCGGGCCAGGGAATCCTCGGCCCATTCGGCGAAGTTACCGACCACGAGGCCGTTGCGGATGCCGGCGAGCACGGGACCCCGGAACAGCCCGACCGCGTGGCGCAGCGGGACCAGGGCCGCCTCCGGGTCGGTTTCCAGCAACGACCTGCCCAGCGCGTGCATCCGCTGCAACTCGACAGCATCGACGAGGTTCTCGTCGACCTCCATCTGGTAGCCCTGCGGCTTCGTGTGCAGCACCGCTGCGCCGGGGCGCGGGCTCGGGATCTGCTTGCGGATCTGCGAAACGTAGACGTGCAGCGCGGTGCGGGCGTGGCGGGGAGGGTTCTCGCCCCACAGCTCAGCGATGAGTTCGTCGGTGGTGACGGTGTGGTTGGCCCGGATGAGGAGCGTGGCGAACAGCGTTTCCACCTTCGGCGCGGTAATCGTGCGAGGTGCGGGATCGGCGATCCGCAATGCTCCGAGCAACTGGTAGCGCATGGTTTCCTCCGCAGGTCGGCGGCCACCGTATTCTGGCCGCTCACCGTTGCCGGGGACATCAGAGAAATTGCGTACGGACCCGGGGTGCGCGGTGACAGCTGCAGCCAGGACGAGACGTTCCTGCGAGGACGGCAACCGGTGGGGTGGGCAGTCGAGCGACGCCCGAGCAGCGGACGGCAGGGGTCGGGCTGAGGCGACCCACGGTGTGGGTACTACCGCCGTAGACGTGACGGGCATGGCTAACCGGCTAGTACTCCAACGTCACTTCGCCTGTCTGCGCTGGTAGTGGGATCGGCGGGCTCGGGCTTGGGATGTTCGTCGCCAGACCGACCAGTGCAGGATGTGCTCTGGTGGGAGCGTCACGGCGAGGACGAAGGCGTTGAAGAGGTGGCGGATCTCGGCGACGGTCAGCGGAATGATCTCTGGGTCGGTGTCGGGCTGCCGCGCGGCGAGAATGGTCAGGACGGCGAGGGCGAGCATGGCCAAGGTGATGTGGCGGTGCCAGCCGGTCCAGCCTCGGACCTGGTAGTGGTCCAGGCCGACTTGGCCTTTGCCGGTCTGGAACAGCTCCTCAATGCTCCAGCGGGAACCAGCGACGGTGACGAGGGTGTGTAGCGGCGCCGGGCGGGGTGACCAGCACAGATAGAAGGCCAGCTCACCGGTACTGCGGTTGCGGCGGATCAGCAGACATCGATGCTCACCGGGGCTGGTGGCGGTGGTGATCCAGGCCCACAGGTACTCGCGTGGTCCTTTCGCCCCGGGTCCGCAGCTGTGCTGCTGCCACTCGCGGCTGGGGATCCGGTCGGCGAGGTCGTCGACGCGGATGAGGGTGCGGCCGTCGTTGACGTCCACGCGTCGGTCGCAGCCGACGGCCAGGACGTAGCCGATCCCGCGGTGTTCGAGGTCAGCGCGCAGTCCGGGGTCGGCGCCGTAGACCTCGTCGCCGGTAACCCACCCGAACGGGACTCCGGCGTCCAGGGCGGCGGCGATCATCTGCCGGGCCAGCGCAGGCTTCGTGGCGAACCCGACCTGGTCGGGGACGCCGGCGGCGGTGAGGCGGTCGGGCTGCTGACACCAGGTCGTCTCGGGTAGGTAGAGCCGACGGTCGATCATCGCCCGCCCGTGCGGGGCGATGTAGGCCAGGAACACCCCGACCTGGCTGTTCTCGATCCGACCGGCGGTGCCGGTGTACTGCCGCTGCACCCCGACCGAGGACAGGCCCTTCTTCAGGAAGCCGGTCTCGTCGCAGGCCAGCACCGCGTCAGGGTGCCCGAGCTGTTCGATCAGCCAGGCCCGAACGTCGTCGCGGACGGAGTCGGCGTCCCACACCGCCGTGCGCAGCAGCCGCTGCATCGCCTGCGGATCGTCGTGACCCGCCCGCTCCGCCAGGGACCAGCACGTCTTGCGTTCCACGCCCGACAGCAGTCCTTCCACGAACTGCCCGACGGTTCGACGGGGCTCAGCCCGCACGAACCGGTCAGCGACACGCGTTACCGCCTCGTCCAGGATCACCCGCCATCCGGCAGGGTCTACGCTGTGGCACGCGGCCACCGCACGATCTTCGATTGTCCTCACAAACCATCGATGATCAACGCGGTGGCCGTCTTCATACCCGCGCCACGCCCAACGCCGAACCCAAGTGACGTTGGAGTACTAGTCGTAGAGTCGTGGTCCTTTGGCGCCGTCGCCGCAGCTGCGGCGCTTCCATGCCAGGGTGGGCGCGTTGGCGGCGAGGACGTCCAGGCGGGAGTTGCCGACCGTGGTGGGGACCCGCTGGTTGCGGGGCACGGCCAGGACGTAGCCGATGCGCTGTTGCTGCAACCACGTCCGGAATTTCGAGTCCTGCCCGTATGCCTCGTCCGCGGTGACCCACTTCGCTAACAGGCCGGCGGCGATGGCACGTTCAATCATCCGCAGGCCCAGCGTGGGCTTTGTGGCGAACTCGACGCTCGTGGCGATGCCGGCTTCAGCGCGGCGAGCGGGGTCGTCGCACCAGCCGCGGGGCAGATACAACTCCCGGTCGACGGGGATCCGGACGCGACGGCCGAGTTGCTGCGCCGCGCCGACATGCTCCTGCAGGCCCTGCGGATGACGGACCCCGATCCCGGCGGGACGGCCGCGGTGGCCCGCTACATCGGGACCGCGCGGTTGCTCGCTGGCCGGGACAATCCCCCGATCGACGGCACGACGGCCGACATCGCGTGGCTGCTCCGGCAGACCGGTCACCGCGATGAGGCTGTCGACTTCGCCGAACACGGTCTGGCCAACCTGCGAACCGAGTTCGATGGTCGCAAGGTCATATATGCGACCGAGAGCGTCCAGCTGCTCGACATGATCAAGGTGGCCCATATCCGGCTCGTCGCGCTGCTGCTCATGGATGCCATCGACCGCGGCGCCGAGGACCAAGCCGGCGAGCTGGTCGAGGAGCTGACCACGCTCGACGTCTCCGGGGTCAGACCGGACTGCTGGGCCGAGGCCGCGTGCGCGGTTGCCCTCGCATTTCGGCGTTTTCCTGCTCCTGCCGGACCTTCCTCGGACCGGGCGAGTGGTGGGCATCGCGTCTGCAGTGATGGGTGCGCTCGTCGCCGAGGGGGATCTGCGCTGGTTCGCAGTGGTTGGGCCGCTGCTTGCGGCGTTGCCGGAGGATGAAGCAATACTGGCCTGGGCAAGCGGTCGTCGGTTCGAATCCGGCCGTCCCGACAAAGAGGAAGCCCTGACCAGCGGAAACGCGGTCAGGGCTTCGACTTTCTTCTATGATGTTTTGAACCGTCCCCCGAAAACCCCCCGTTTACCGGGTGCGGCATTCAAGTTTGTCATCGGTGTGCATCGTTGGGTGTGGGGATGTGTGTTGCCGGTTGGGGTGGGCGGCGAGGCGTTGCAGGACGTCGGAGACGTCTGGGACTTGGACGGGTTTGGCGGATGTAGTAGGTGGTGGTGACCTCTTCGCTGGAGTGGCCAAGTTGTGCGGCGGCGCTCTTTCGTTGATGAGGGTGGCGACGGTTTGCGGAAGGTGTGTGGGGTGTCCGCGGCGGCAGTTTGCGGGCCATGAGCATGCCGACGGCGGACCGAGTTACTCAAAGCTCATCCGCTCACCCACCAGCGCCGCCTGATCAGCGACTGATCCCGCGAAGAGGGAATGGGCCTATCCGCTCGGCACGGCTGATGGCCCCGCGTGCTGACGCGCGGCGGCAATCAGGTCCGCCGGGTAGCCGGGTTCGGGCGGGCGATGATTTCGCCGGGGGTGCCCTGCTGGACCGGCACCCCTTCGTGCAGCACGATGATCTGGTCGCAGTTCTGCACGGCCTCACCGAGGTCGTGGGTGATGAACAGGACGGCCAGGCCGATGCCGTCGGCGAGGTGGCGCAGGGTCGCGGCGATGCCGGCCCGGGTGGAGACATCCAGCATGGAGGTGGCCTCGTCGGCGATCAACAGCACCGGATCACCGGCAAGGGCGCGGGCGATGGCGACTCGTTGCCGCTGTCCACCCGACAGCTGATCGGGACGTTTGTCGACCAGGTCGGTAGGGAGTCCGGCCAGGTCGAGGGCTCGGCTGATCCGGGTCGGGTGCAGGTGGCGGGGGGTACCGGCGATCCGCAACGGCTCCGCGACGAGGTCCGCGACCGTCATCGCCGGGTGCAGGGCACCGTATGGGTCCTGGGCGACGAAGCCGAGCCGGTGTCGTACGGCGCGCAGTCGCCGTCCCCGCAGGCGGGTCAGGTTGGTTCCGGCGACCTCGACCCGAGCGCCTCGCCCGGGCGCTGCCGGTGCGGCGGGAGGGCAGGCGTGACAGGCGGTGATCCGGTCGGTGCCGCCGGCGACACCCGACCGGATCACCACCCCGGTCAGTTGTCCGGCGGTGTCGCGGTGGCGGCGACGAGCAGGGACAGCTCTCGGACGAGGTTGTCCAAGGACTGGCCACTCTGCGCGCGGAGCAGTCCGAGGCTCAGGTCCGCCAAGAGGTAGAAACCGAGGGTCTTGGCCTGCTCGGAACTGAACGCGGCGAGGAGTTCCTCGGCACCGCCGAGGTCACCGCGATGCTTGGCCGCGATGACCCCGGCAGCGCGCTGCACCAGTTCCGCCGCGGCCGGGGTGAGGCCGGTCACGCCGGTCAGATCTTCGGCGCGGCGGCGCGGGCGGCATCGAACCGGGCGATCACGTCCGACCAGTTCACCAGGCTCCACAACCGGTCCACGTAGTCCGGTCGCACGTTCTTGTACTGCAGGTAGTAGGCATGCTCCCAGGCGTCGAAGACCAGCAGCGGCGTGGTGCCCTGGCCTACGTTGCCGTGGTGGTCGTAGACCTGTTCCACGATCAGTCGCTGCCCGAGCGGCTCCCAGGCCAGCACGCCCCAGCCGGAACCCTGCACACCCTTGGTCGCCGCCGACAACTGGCCGGCGAACGCCTCGAACGAGCCGAAGTGCTCGTCGAGCGCCGCTGCCAACTCGCCGTCGGGGCGGTCACCGCCGTCTGGGGACAGGTTGCCCCAGAAGATCGAGTGCAGCACGTGACCCGAGAGGTTGAACGCGAACGTCTTCTCCAGGCCGACCAGCGTGCCGAAGTCGCCCTTGGCGCGGGCTTCGGCGAGCTGCTCCAGACCGTCGTTGGCGCCCTTGACGTACGCGGCGTGGTGCTTGTCGTGGTGCAGTTCCAGGATCTGTCCCGACATCGCCGGCTCCAGCGCGCCGTAGTCGTAGGGCAGGTCGGGCAGGGTGTAGACAGCCATCAGAGTTCCTCCAGGGTTGCTGCCAAGATGATGCTCTTGCCACTATCTTGCAATAGAAGCGGTGATGGCGCGGCGAGGAGGGCGGTTGACCACATCGAAGACCGACCGCGTGAACGCCGCGGTGCGGCGGCTGCGTCGCGCCGGCCTACGTAACACCGCCGCCCGACGAGGAGTGCTCGACCAACTCGCCCATGCGGTAGGCGGCCGCGGGCACCTCACCGTGACCGAGTTGCACCACGCGCTGCTCGCCCATGGTGTGGCCGTGGAACTGTCGACAGTGCATCCGGTGCTGCGGCAACTGGTCGAGTGGGGCACCGCGCACACCGTGCCGGTCGGCCGAACGACCACGCTCGGTCTCGCCGACGACGCGCACCACCACGCCGTCTGTGGCGCCTGCGGCGACATGCGGCAGTCGCCCGAAGCGGTCGACGCGAGCCTCGCCACCGCACGCGCCGTCGGGCCAGATCTGCCCGCCCAGCCCGGCGGTGTCGTCGTCTACGGACGGTGCGCGGGGTGCCGGACAGCGACCCGATAAGGGCACAACCCGTCGGCGTACGGTCGGCCCCGACGACGGTGGGATCAGAGCGCCCACCCCGTGCCCGCGGCGCCGGCACGGGCAACCGCAGCGGGCTGGCCGACAGCTATCGACTCGCCCTGCGGGCGATGGCACTGGCCAACGCACGGCTCGACGATCTCACCGACGCGCGGACGCTGCTGGCCGACCATCCCCCACTGTCCGCCGTCGTGGACACCGACCTGCACAGGCTGCAGGTGGTCGGACATCGCCTGCGTCAGGTGTTCCAGAGCGTGACGGCAGGCGGCGAGCGGGAGGCGGTGGACGAGCTCAAAGCCCTGCTGGCCCGGTACCGATTCCGGCCAATGATCTCCGGCACCTCGGCGGTCGACTGGCCGTGCACGTCGCCACACCTGGCACACCGCGCTCGGTCGAGTACGTCGCCGCCGCCGTGTGGGGACTCGCCGTGTGGCTGTGTGAACGGGGTATCGACCGGCTCGGCGTCTCGCGGAACCACGGTGCCCGACCGCGTTCCTCGACGACAGCAGCAACCGATGCCGCCGGTTCTGCTCCGACCGGTGCGCCACCCGCCACCACGTCCGCGCCCACCGCGCCAGACACCGCGCCACCCAGCCCTGACCACTGCCCAGGGAAGCCGGTCGATGGTCACGGCGCAGCCGGTGGAATGAGGAGCTTTACCGAGTGTGGCGACCCAGGTAATCGGGAGCCGAGCCCGATCCGGACTGAGCTTCCCCATCCGCACCCGGACGAGGCCGACCTTTACGCAGACCTGCTCACCGACCGGTATGCTCCGGGGATCGATGGTTGTTCTTAATCCCTTGTGGCGGTCACGTCGGATGGCTGATCCGGCTGGAGGGGGTCCCCACCCGTCACGGTGACATACGGTGCGTGTCTGGTCGCGGATTGACAGCGGCTGTGGGGTGGACGAGACTGGCGCGACAATTGAACAGCCGCGTGTGCGTGCGGGGGAAGTCCGGTCGAAGTCCGGCGCTGGCCCGCAACGGTGGGCCGCCAGGGGTATCCCTGGTGGCGAGCCCGAATACCTGCCGTGCCCGCGAGTCCTGCTCCTCACCCGTCGTGGCCCACGGGTCGGAGGCCGGCCAGTCGCGCCCTCGCCGGGCGGGCCGGGTTCTGATGACCGCCGGGCCGGAAAGGCGCTTCCGATGGTCGTCCGCCTGAGCCGGCACCGCCTGCTCGCCCTGTTCTGCGGCGTACTCGCCGCTCTCACCCTGGCCACCCCGGCGGTCGCCGCGCCCACTCAGGTGGGTGCCGTCCGGCCGGATGCGGCCGCTGGTTGGCTGGCCCGCCAACTCGTTGACGGGGAACGTTTCGAGACCGTCTTCGACGGCGTCGCGTACCCGGACCAGGGGCTGACCCTCGACGCGGTCTTCGCGTTCGCTGCCGCCGGTGCCGCCGACGACTTCGGCGCCCAGGCCCTGGCCTGGGTCACCCGACCGGGCGTTCGCGACGGGTACATCGGCGACGGAGTCACCGAGGCGTACGCGGGTGCGACCGCCAAGCTTGCCCTCGCGGTCGCGGTGCGCGGCGGTGACCCGACTGACGTCGGCGGTGTGGATCTCATCGCCCGGCTGCGCTCGCTCCAGTCGCCCAGTGGCCGTTTCACCGACCTGTCGGCGTGGGGTGATTTCAGCAACGCGTTCAGCCAGTCGTTCGCCATCCTCGCGTTGGACCGGACCACGCAGGGCGTGCCGGCGGCCGCCGCCGGGTGGCTGGCCGGCACGCGGTGCCCCGACGGCGGCTATCCGCTGCTGGCGGCGCAGCCGGTCTGTGTCTCCGATGTGGATGCCACCGCCGTCGTGGTGCAGGCGTTGCGTGCCGCCGGCCGGTCGGCCGACGCCGCTGCGGGGCTGCGCTGGCTGGTTTCCGTGCAGCGCGTCGACGGCGGTTTCGCCAGCGCGGGCGGGGTCGCGAATGCGAACAGCACCGGGTTGGCGGCGCAGGCGCTGCGCGACGGGGGTCGGCCGGTGGCCTGGCTGCGGGCCCGGCTCTTCCTGGCCGGACTACAGGTCGGCTGCGCCGCGCCGGTGGCCGACCGGGGAGCGGTTGATTTCGACGGTGGGGTCTTCGACCCGGCGACCGCCACCCGCGCCACCGCCCAGGCCGTGCTCGGCCTGACCGGCACCGGATATGCCCGGCTCACCACGGCCACCGCGTCTCCCGGTGCCCCCATCCTGCGCTGCCGCTGACGGTCCAGACAGCGCCCGTCCCCTCGAAGGAGTGTCCATGTCCTTTGTCCAGATTCCCGTCCGTAGGTGGCTCGCCGGTGTGCTGGCCACCGCCGTAGTCGCTCTCGGACTGATCGCTGTCGAACCGTCCCCGCGGGCTGCGCAGGCCGCCGCGTGCACCGGGACGTCCGGTGTCACCGTGGTGGTCGACTACGGTCCGCTCGGTGGCGGCGTCCAGGTGGCGTGTGCTCTCGGTGACCCGGCCACCGGGCTTGCCGCGCTGCAGGGCGCCGGCTTCACGGTGACCGGAACGCAGCGGTGGGGCCTGGGGTTCGTCTGTCGGATCAACGGTCAACCGACCGCCGCGACTGAGCCCTGCGTCAACACCCCGCCGGCCAGCGCGTATTGGTCGTACTGGCACGCCTCGGGCAGCGGCGCCGCCTGGACGTACAGCACGCTGGGGGCGACGAGTTACAACCCGGCGCCGGGCACGGTCGAGGGATGGTCCTTCGGTGCCGGTGTGGCACCCAGCATCACCGCCCCCTGACCTGCAGATCGGGCTGATGAGCCGCTGACGCCTGCCGGGTGTCGACGCCGTCTGGCACCGTAGGGTGACCGCACGGTACGGTGTCGACACCCGGTGTGCCGGGCACACAACTGAATGCGTCCCGTTCGGGGGGAAGCCGGTAAAAGCCGGCGCTGACCCGCAACCGTGAGCGAGCCCTGTCTCGCGAGCCGGAATGCCCCGAATCGGACGAGCGGCTTCCACTGTCGAGGTCTACAGGGTGAAGTCCGGGCAGCCGACTTTCGGCACGTCGTCGCGACGGCGTTGCCGGTGCCTTCCGGAGCTTTCACCGACCGCTCTGCGAAAGGCACCCCTGATGCCCACATCCCCGCTCCGGCGCGTCGGCGCCGGTCTCGGCGTCGCCGTCGTCACGGCGCTCGCCATCGTCGTCGCCACACCCCCTTCTGGGGTGGCCGCCTCCTCTGCGGCCCACAGCGCTGCCGCGCGTGACGCCGCAGCCTGGCTCGCCGGCGAGTACGCCGACGGTGTCCTGCCCGGGCCGTTCGGTGGTGCCGACTGGGGCCTCACCATCGACGGCATGCTCGCCCTGGCCGCCACCGGCGTCGACCCGTCGACCCGGCAGGCGGCGACCGCGCAGATCGCCGCGAACGTGCGCTCCTACAACAGCTACGACGACTGGGGCATCGAGGGCTTCACCGACGGTGGCGCCACCGCGAAGTTGCTCTATGCGGCCTCCGCCGCCGGCGCCGATCCGACCGACTTCGGTGGCTGGGACCTACGGGCGGAAACCCTGGCGCTGGTCTCCGGGGCGCACACCGGTCACCAGCACGGTCGGATCACCAGCCGCACCACCGACGAGTCCGGCCAGGACCCGTCCAACACCTTCGATCAGAGCTTCGCGGTCCTCGGTCTGGCCCGCAGCGGCGGCGCACCGCAGGAGACGGTCGACTTCCTGGTCCGGCAGCAGTGCGCGGCCGGTGGGTTTCGGCTGTACCCGGATGCTGCGGGCGCACCGTCGCCGTCCTGCGACGCCGAGAGCAACGCCACGCTCGATGTCGATTCGACCGCGATGGCCGTCCAGGCGCTGCTGGCCGCGGGTGCCGACGACGCGGCGGGACGCGGCGCGGACTGGCTGGTGGCACAGCAACGCGCCGACGGGTCCTTCGGTGGGTCCGGGCCGACCAGCGGCGCGAACTCCAACAGTACCGGCCTCGCCGGTCAGGCACTCGCCGCGGCCGGTCGCGACACCGAGGCCACCCGGGCCGCCCAGGCCCTGGCAGCGCTGCAGCTCACCGGAGCCAACGGTGGTGCCGCTACGGCTGACGCAGGAGCCATCGCCTACGACACCGGCGCGCTGACCGAGGCGGTCGACGAGGGCATCGCCGGCAACCTTCGGGACCAGTGGCGTCGCGCTACCGCCCAGGCGCTGCTCGGCCTGGCCCAGGTGCCGCTCGGCCGGATCGGTCTCGATCCGCCGCCCACCGGCGGCCCTACCCCGTCGACCAGCGCGTCGCCCACGCCCACCGGCTCGCCCGCACCGTCCGCGTCACCGACGCCGACCGACGCGCCGACCGCCAGCCCGACGCCGAGCGCGTCGCCGAGCGACACGCCGACCGCCGGCCCGACGCCGAGTGACACGCCGTCCACGCCTGTCGCCACGCCGACCGTGAGCACCAGCCCGGTCGCGGGCGGACCGGGACGCCTGCCGACCACCGGCGTGGCCATCGGCGGGTACGTGCTCACCGCGCTGCTGCTCGTCGGCGGGGGAGCGGTGCTGCTGGTGCTGGGCCGCCGGCGGGCCACATGAGCAGCCGGGCGGTCCGTGCGGCAGTGGTGCTCGCGGTGACCGCCGCGAGCACGGCCGTCGGGGCGGCTCCGGCCCAGGCCGCCGGCCGCGCCGGTCATTGTCCGGACGCCGACGGGGTGACCGTGGTGGTCGACTTCAAGGAGCTCGGCGGTGGGGTGGTGGTCCGCTGCGCCCCGGGCGACCAGGCCACCGGCCTTGCCGCGCTGAAGAGCGCCGGCTTCCAGATCACCGGCACCCTGCGCTGGGGCGAGGGCTTCATCTGCCGGATCGAGGGTAAACCCTCGGCCGCGACGGAGAAGTGCGTGGACACCCCGCCGGCCAGCGCCTACTGGTCGTACTGGCACGCGCCGGACGGCGGTGCCTGGACGTACAGCGACAAGGGGGTCCTCAACCGCAAGCCCCCGGCGGGCAGCTTCGAAGGCTGGTCGTTCTCGCTGAACCGCAGCGCCGACAATGCGCCGCGACCCGCGGTGGCACCGAACCGGCCGGCACCGCCGCGCACCACACCACCGGCACCGCCGCCGCCCCGCACCTCGGCACCGGCCCCGCCACCACCCGCACCTACCCCACCAGCACCGGGCAACCCGCCACCCGCCCTCCCGCCACCGACCGCGGACGCACCCGTGGCACCCGGCGTCGGCACCCCGACCGGTGCAGGTGGTACGCCCGCCGCCTCGGTCCCGGTCGCGCCGACCGGCGACCCGTCGGGCCCTGCGCCGCAGGTGCCGCCGACGGCGAGCGTCGTTCCGCCCCTGGGCGCCGCCCCCGTGCCGTCGACCGACCCGACGGGCTCGCTCCCGCCGGTCGAGGTGACCGGGGCCCGGGACGGCGACGGTCTGCCGCTGGGCACCCTGGCCGGGCTGTTCCTGCTGGTGGCACTGGTCGGCGGCGGTGTCCTCGCGGCCCGTCGTCGGCGTACCCCGGATGACTGACCGGGCCGTCGTCGACAGCGGACCGCCCGCCCGGGTGTCGGCGTGGTCCGGGGCCCGGTCCGTCCGGGCCGGCCGGCTACCGCGCAGCCTGCACCCGGGCGCGTGGTGGTGCTGGGCGCTGGGGCTGGCCACCGCCGCCAGCCACACCACGAACCCGCTGCCGCTGGCGATGATCGTCGCCGCGGCCGCGCTGGTGGTGGTCCGTCGTCGCGGCGACGCCCCCTGGGCGCTGGCGTTCCGGATGTACCTGGTGCTCGGTGCGGTGATCGTGGCGATGCGGGTGCTGTTCCGCCTCGTCTTCGGCGGTGGTCAGGGCGACCACGTCCTGCTCCACCTGCCGGAGATCCCGCTGCCCGCCTGGGCGGCCGGTATCCGGCTGTTCGGTCCCGTCGCCGCCGAACAACTCCTCGGCGGCTTCTACGACGGGCTGCGGCTGGCCACGATGCTGATCTGCCTCGGTGCCGCCAACGCCCTGGCCAACCCGAAGCGGCTACTCAAGGCCGTACCCGGCGCCCTGTACGCGGTCAGCACGGCGGTGGTGGTCGCCCTGTCGGTCGCCCCGCAACTGGTCGAGAGCGTGCTGCGGGTACGCCGCGCCCGCCGACTGCGCGGTGCTGCCGGGCACGGCCTGCGCGCCCTGCGGGGCATCGCCCTGCCGGTGCTGGCCGACGCCCTGGACCGGTCCCTCGCCCTGGCGGCGGCGATGGACTCGCGGGGTTACGGACGCACCGCCGCCGTACCGGCCGGTCAGCGTGCACTCACCGGCGCCCTGGTGCTCGCCGGGCTGGTCGGTGTCTGCGTCGGCACGTACGGCCTGCTCGACGCGACCGTGCCCGGCTACCTCGGTCTGCCGATGCTGGTCGCCGGCCTGGCCACGGCAGTGGCCGGAATGCTGCTGGCCGGGCGTCAGGTGCGGCGTAGCCGCTACCGCCCCGACCGGTGGCGGCTGGCCGAGCTGGCCGTCGCCGGGTGCGGCCTGGCCACTGCTGCGGTGATGACGATGGCCGGCACGGTGGATCCGGAGCGGCTCTACCCGCCGGTCAGCCCGCTCACCTGGCCGGAGTTGACGCCCCTGGTGGTGCTCGCGGTGCTGGTGGCGGTGGCACCGGCCTGGCTGGCCCCACCGGCGCCGACGGCGAACCCCGCCCCGCGACCGCTGCCCGTGCCACCGGCGGCGAGCGGCCGTACCGACCACACGTCGCCTCGCGACACCGCCCAGCCGGAGGCGCACCGATGATCGACTTCGACCGGGTCACCGTCCGGTACGCCGAGAGCCCCGAGCCGATGCTGCGCGACGTCCGCCTGCACATCCCGGAGGGCGAGCTGTGCCTGGTCGCCGGGCGCACCGGAGCCGGCAAGTCGACGCTGCTGCGGGCCATCAACGGCCTGGTGCCGCACTTCACCGGCGGCACCCTGTACGGCACCGTCACCGTGCACGGCCGGGACACCCGGGCACATCCGCCGCGTGACCTGGCCGACGTCGTCGGCGTGGTCGGTCAGGACCCGCTCGCCGGCTTCGTCACCGACACCGTCGAGGAGGAACTCGCCTACGGCATGGAACAACTCGCGCTGCCCGCGCCGGTCATGCGCAAGCGCGTCGAGGAGACCCTCGACCTGCTCGGCATCGCCGAGCTGCGGGACCGTCCGCTGCGGACGCTCTCCGGCGGGCAGCAGCAGCGGGTCGCCATCGGCGCGGTCCTCACCAGCCATCCGCAGGTGCTGGTGCTCGACGAACCGACCTCGGCGCTGGACCCGACCGCCGCCGAGGACGTCCTGGCCGCCGTCACCCGCCTGGTCCACGACCTCGGCGTCACCGTGGTGGTGGCCGAGCACCGACTCGAACGCGTCGTGCAGTACGCCGACCGGCTGCTCTACCTGCCCGGTGACGGCACTGTCGTCGACGGGCCACCGGACGCCGTGCTCGCCGGCATCGAGCTGGCCCCGCCGTTGATCGAGTTGGGCCGCGTCGCCGGCTGGACACCCCTGCCGCTCTCCGTCCGCGACGCCCGGCGTCGTGCGGGCGACCTCCGGCAGCGGCTCGCCGACGCGTCGCCCCCACCGGCCGCGCCGGTGCCGGACGGCGTACCGGCGCTGACCGCGCGGGGCGTCGTGGTGCGGTACCCGGGCACGGTGGCGGTGCGCGGCGTCGACCTCGACCTACACCCGGGACAGGTCGTCGCGCTGATGGGCCGCAACGGCTCCGGGAAGTCGAGCCTGCTCTGGGCAGTGCAGGGCAGCGGCCCACGCCAGAGCGGCACGGTGACCGTGCCCGGCCCGGACGGCGACACCGATCCGAAGGCGCTGCCCGCCGCGCAGGCCCGACGCCGGGTCGGACTGGTCCCGCAGACCCCCGGCGACCTGCTCTATCTGGAGACGGTGGCGGCCGAGTGCGCCCAGGCCGACCGGGAGTCCGAGGTGCCCGACGGGACCTGCCGGGAGTTGCTGGACCACCTCACCCCCGGGCTGCCGGCCGACCGGCACCCACGGGACCTGTCGGAGGGGCAGCGGCTGGCCCTCGCGCTCGCGGTCCAGCTCACCGCCGCCCCGCCGGTGGTCCTGCTCGACGAGCCGACTCGGGGGCTGGACTACCGGGCCAAGCGGCAGTTCGCCACCGTGGTCCGCCGGTTGGCCGCGCAGGGTCGGGCGGTCGTGGTCGCCACCCATGACGTCGAACTCGTCGCCATCCTCGCCGACCGGGTCGTGGTGATGGCTCAGGGCGAGATCGTCGCCGACGGTACTGCCGCCGAGGTCATGCTCGCCTCACCGGCGTTCGCGCCCCAGGTCGCCAAGGTCCTGGCCCCGCAGTCCTGGCTGACGGTGGACCAGGTCACCACGGCGCTGACCCGAACCGAGGTGCCGCGATGAGCGTGCTGCGGGTCGCCCCGCGCACCGCCGTCATCCTGACCCTGGCCTCCGTCGCCGCGCTCGCCACCTTCACCTGGCCGTTCTTCGTCCCCGCCCAACCTGAGAGCATGGCCCGCACCACCGAGGCGCCGCTGGTCTTCATTGTCGTCCTACCGATCCTGCTCGCGCTCGTTCTGGCCGAACTCAGCTCCGGCGGCATCGACAGCAAAGCCCTGGCGATGCTCGGCGTACTCGCCGCCGTCAACGCCGCCCTACGCCCGCTCGGCGCCGGCACCGCCGGCATCGAAACGGTGTTCTTCCTGCTCGTGCTCGCCGGCCGGGTCTTCGGACCCGGGTTCGGTTTCCTGCTGGGTGCCATCTCGCTGTTCGCCTCCGCGCTGCTCACCGCCGGGGTCGGACCCTGGCTGCCGTTCCAGATGCTGGCCGCGGCCTGGCTGGGGCTCGGCGCGGGGTTGCTGCCGTCCCGGCTGCGGGGGCGGGCCGAGATCGCCGTGCTGGCCGGGTACGGCGCGGTCGCCGCCTACGCGTACGGGCTGCTGATGAACCTCTGGTTCTGGCCGTTCAGCGTCGGCGCGGACACTCAACTCTCCTACGTCGCCGGTGCACCGGTGCTGGAGAACCTGCACCGCTTCGCGGTCTTCACCGCCGTCACCTCCACCTTCGGCTGGGACACCGGCCGGGCGGTCACCACCGCCGTCGCCATCGTCCTGGTCGGACCGGCTGTCCTGGCCGCGCTGCGCCGAGCCGCCCGCCGGGCCGCGTTCGACGCCCCGGTCACCTTCGCCGCACCATCGGCACCTGGGCCTGTGCCGATCACGCCCGCAGAGGATGGTGGTTGCGGTGTGCGCCCGCAGGGCAGCGGACAGCAGGTTCCGGCGGTCGACCCTCATCTTCCGCCACAGACGCCCTTCCCATAGCGACGCACTCGCGAACGGGTAACCGGACAGGGTGCCATGTTCACCGCCCACCTGACGCGAGCTCGAGTAACACTGCGCTGCGACACGCTCGACACACCAATTGGTGTTACACCCTTTCTGCAGTGCCCTCACGTGGGGCCAGTCGTAGCTGGTTCGCCTACCAATCCATCGTGGTCGAGGCAAGAGGGCACCCAGCGGAAGTTCGGGACCACACCGCAGCGGTGAGTGAAGTGACCCCCTGAGACTGGACACCTCCTGACTTGGCATCCTGCTGAGGAGGAGGAAACGCTGTGGCTCGACAGAGCAAGTACCCCGAGGAGTTCCGCCGTCAGGCTGCGGCGTTGGTGCTCGACTCCGGTCGGACTATTCGGGATGTGGGTCGGGAGTTGGGCGTCAACCACGAGACGCTGCGCAACTGGGTCGATCGGATGCGGCAGGAACGTGACGGCGGCCGGCCGAGCGATCTGGCCGCTGACGAGCGGGCCGAACTGGTGCGTTTGCGGCGGCAGGTCGCCCAGTTGGAGCTGGAGAAAGAGATCTTGAAAAAAGCCGCGGTCTTCTTCGCACGCGAGACGGAGCGGTGAATCGTACCGACGTGTACCGGTTCATCGACGCGGAGAAGACCATCTACCCGGTCCGTCTGCTCTGCCGACTTCTCGGCGTCGGGCACAGCGGTTTCTACGACTGGCTTCGGCAGGGACATCAGCGCGCTGTTGAGCGGAAACGCCACGACCAGCAGCGCGTCGAGATCACCCGGCAGGCGTGGTCAGAGCACCGCGGCGTCTACGGCGCCCGCCGGCTCACCGCTGAGTTGCACGAGCGCGGCCACCGGTGGAACCGCAAGGCGGTGGCCCGGCTGATGCGGCTGGCCGGGATCGAGGGCGCCCACCGCCGGCGGCGCGGTAAGCCCCGCCGCAAGGCCGCGTCAACGGCAACCGCGCCGGACCTGGTCCAGCGGCAGTTCACCGCTGCGGCACCGAACCGGTTGTGGGTCGCGGACATCTCCTACCTGCGCACCTGGGAAGGCTTTCTCTACCTCGCTGTGGTGGTCGATGCCTACTCCCGAAGAGTCGTCGGGTGGGCGATGGCCGACCATCTACGCACCGAGCTGATCCTCGACGCGGTCGGCATGGCCATCCAGCATCGTCGGCCCGCCCGCGATCAGCTCATTCACCATTCGGATCGCGGGACGCAGTACACGTCGTTCGAGTTCGGCCGAACCCTGCGTTCCTGCGGCGTCCTCGCGTCGATGGGCTCGGTCGCCGACTGCTACGACACTCAGTCCAGCATGGTGGGGAGGAACGTCGTCCCGGTGGCCTGACCCGTCATACGAGTGGCCCCGGATCGGTCGTGCGGCCATGATGGTCGTGGGCG
The DNA here is from genome assembly GCF_002879555.1 of Verrucosispora sp. ts21. Classification (NCBI taxonomy): domain Bacteria; kingdom Bacillati; phylum Actinomycetota; class Actinomycetes; order Micromonosporales; family Micromonosporaceae; genus Micromonospora; species Verrucosispora sp. ts21. The sequence continues at coordinate 42,225 of NZ_PNOZ01000008.1, forward strand.
TCGCCTCGGGGCTTGACCCGAGTTACGAGTGGCCCTTCGGGTGCCGACGCGTTGATCTGTCGGCCTTGGGGCGGCGTTCCTCGCCGCGATCGCGGCCACGCCCGCTGTGACCCGATAGGGGCGTTGACCTGCATGTTGAGTGTCCTGTCCACGGACTGGCCGACGGTCGCAATCCCCCGGTCAGCTCGTGTGGAAGGACCCCCATGGCAGCAGCATCCGTGATCACCCTCGGCGTCGACACCCACAAGGATCTGCACGTCGCGGTCACCCTCGACGCACTCGGCCGGCGCCTCGGCATAGCCAGCTTTCCCACCGACGACGCCCACCACGCTGACCTGTGGCAGTGGGTCGCCGGGTTCGGGCAGCTCGCCCAAGCTGGCGTGGAGGGCACCGGCAGCTACGGCTACCGGCTTGCCCAGTTCCTGACCGGCCGCGGCATCACCGTGTTCGAGGTCAACCGACCCGACCGCGCTGCCCGGCGTCGCCGAGGCAAGTCCGACCCCGTCGACGCCGAGAACGCCGCCCGCGCGGTTCTCTCCGGCGACGCAACCGCCACCCCCAAGACTCGCACCGGACCAGCCGGACAACTGCGGGCTCTACTGGTTGCCCGGCGCAGCGCGACCAAATCACGCACCCAAGCCGAACTGCAGCTACGCAGCCTCATCCTCGAACTCGACGATGACCAGCGCGCCCAGCTGGACCGCCGGCGCACCGACCACCTCGCCGCCGCCTGCGCCACGCTGACCGGCGCCGACGGCATCAGCCTCGCCCTGGCCTCGCTGGCCCGCCGCTGGCAGTTCCTCGACACCGAGGTCCGCGCGAACACCGCCCAGGTCGAGGCGATCGTCCGCCAGACCGCTCCCCGGCTGCAAAACCAGCCCGGCATCGGGCCGATCACCGCAGCCCAACTCCTCGCGACCGCTGGCGACAACCCCGACCGGCTGAGCAGCGAGGCCGCATTCGCCGCGCTCTGCGGCGTCAGCCCGGTCGAGCACTCCAGCGGCAAAACCCAACGCCACCGACTCAACCTCGGTGGTGACCGCGCCGCCAACAGCGCACTATGGACGATCGCCAACAACCGCCTCATGCATGATCCGCGCATCCGCGAGTACGCAGCACGCCGCACGGCGCTCGGTTCCAGCCGCAAAGAGATCCTGCGCCTGCTCAAGCGCTACATCGCCCGCCAAGTCTTCACCGAGATCCGCCGCGCCCTCACCCCACCGAAGATCAACCACACCCGTGACTTGACATAGGGGCATCAACGCCCTGATGGAGAACTTCTGGTCGACGTTGAAGATCGAACTGGTCTACCGCAACTCCTGGCGAACCCGCGACGAAGCGGAGAACGCGATCTTCACCTACATCGATGGCTGGTACAACACCCGCCGCATCCAGAAGGACCTCGGCTGGCGATCCCCAGACGAGTACGAAACCGCCTGGCACACCCACCAGGCACGACAGGACCAGACGGCTATCGTTCAGCCTGAGCCCACCGGCGCCAGGTAACCAACCCTCCGGCAAACCGGGGGAACCTCAACCCTGACAACCTTGCGGTCTGCGCGCCGCATGTCTTGATGATCTCCTCGAAGGCGTGTGGCAGGCGTTACCTGCCGCAGACGCAGACCCCAAGAGAACCGCGAGTGCGAAGCGCAGTAGCCGCACGCACCCGGCCCGCCCCGCCAGAGCCGACCGTTTCACCGTCGGCCTCGACCGAGCGCATTCCACCGGCGTGGAGTCGACCACCCACGTCGTGTCCGACCACATGTCGGTGTCTGCGGCGACCGCCCGGATAGCGCTCTTGAGCAGCGGCAACGCCGCCTGTGGCGCTTGTTGTAGCCGGACTGTCCGGGCAGGTACGGAAACGCCTCGGGCAGATGCCCGGGAACGAACCGCAGCCACCCGGCCTCGGAATGCACGCCGAGCAGCACCTGCGCGACAGTCAGAGTGAGCAACTCGGCATCGGAAAGCTTCGGTGGCCTACCGGTCCTTCGAGGCCGCCCGAGCCAGTCATCGATCTTCACGTACAGTGCGGTCAGAAGGTTCCTGGCGGCGAGTGCCCGGTTCTGGGGAAGATGTGGCTCAGGTCGACGCCCATCGCCGCCTCCCGTCCCCGTCGGCTGGTCCCTAGTCCCCGGTAGGCGCCAACTCATTCATCGGCGCCCGGGACGACCACGCCCGACCTGCCGGTCAGGGCTGGTACTGGCTGCGGGTGCGGGGTAGCCACTGGGGGTGCTGGTCGCGCAGGTAGCGGATCAGTCCCTCGCGTAGGTCGCAGCGCAGGTCCCAGGCGCTGGCGCCGTCCGCGGCCGAGGCCTGCACCTGGATGACCACGGTTTGCGGGGTGGCGTCGACCATCTGGAGCACCCACCGGTCTCGATCCCACAGCGGTGAGGACTCGACCAGTCGGCGTGCCTCTCGGCGCAGGTCGTCCAGGTCGGCGGTGTGGTCGACATGTAGCTGGATCTTGCCGATGACCCGCGACTCGTTCCGGGTCCAGTTCTGGAACGGCCGCTCGGTGAAGTACGTGGTCGGCAGGATGAGCATCCGTTCGTCCCAGAGTCGGATCACCACGTTGGTCAGCTTCACCTCCTCGACCCGGCCCCATTCGCCGTTCACCACCAGCACGTCGCCGACGTGCAGCCCGTCGGCGAAGGCGACCTGGATGCCGGCGAACGCGTTGCCGAGCGCAGTTCGGGCGGAGAGGCCGATCACCGCGCCGACCACCCCGGCCGAGGTCAGAATGGAGATGCCGACGAGGCGTATCGGCCGGAAGGTGATCAGGATCAGGCCGACTGCGAGGACCGTGACAACGGCCACCGTGAGCCGCCGCATCGGGCGAATCTGGGTCCGGGCCCGCCGGACCCGGCGGCTCGTGGCCAAATCGCTCGGCAGCAGGCTGAACGCGACCGCTTCGGAAACGTTCACTGCCCTGATCGCCAGCCACGCACTGACGCCTATCAGGATCAGCAGGATGGCGTGCCGCAGATAACGCTGCCACTCGGCCGGTCCGGGCGGCAGCGCGTAGTGCAGTGCCCCGACCAGCAGGACCGCGGCCGCCGGGCGGCGGCAGGCCTGCCGCAGCGGCTCCAGCAGCCACTTGTAGCGGCCAAGGGCACCCCAACGGATCAGCACGGCGGAGACCAGGTCCACGACCACGGCCGCCGCCAGCGCGGCCAACACGATCAGCGCGGTACGCATCAGAAGCCGTTCACCGTGATCTTGATGCCGCCTCTCCTGGCTCGCGACCGCACTCCCTGTGTACCCCGCAGGCGTGCCCGCGTTCAGGGTGTCATCAGATTCGGCGGCAAAGCGGCGGATATCGGGAATGCCGGACGGCCGTCACCGACGTCCGGCGGCTGCCGAATGTTCGGCCTGCCCGCAGGCTTCCTACGAGCCGGCGCAGGATGCGTGATTCGGCACCCTATGGCCGGTCGCCGACCTGCCGTGGCGCCTCATGCCAGCGCTATCAGCTGCTCTTGGGCGTGCCGGACCATGCGGTGCCCTCCCCCAGGGGCTGCGCGCGGCCGAGCGCTGGCTGTCCGGGGCAGGGGACGCGGCGCTGGCGGCGTACTTCGCGGGCGAGCCCGCGCCCGCCGAGGCACCGCACGACGAGCGTTGGCTAATCGCCGACTCGCATTACTGCGGCCGGGTGCTGTCGGGCCGGGTGCAGGACGCGGGCAAGGTGAACGCGGCCCACATGCAAGATATAGACGGGCACGGTTGTGTTCGGTCCGCCGAGCGGTCTCTGCGGCCTCATCCCTGGCCGTGACAGACGCACCGATCTGCCGCCGACCGCGTGCCGCGGACGGTGACTGCTCCCGAGGCCACCCAGCGTCCGGACGTGCCGAATAGCGGATGTCCGATCTTGGCAAGTTCCTCGGACCCCAATCCTGTGCCTTGGCGGGCACCGGTGACGGTGACGACAGTTCCATGGTGGCGGTACGGCGTCCTCCCAGTAGGGCGACCTCACGGGGTGCAGTGCGGCCGGAGCCCCGCTCGGCTGGCTATGACGGACGAACAGGGCTCCACGAGGACGGCCATACTGGCCCTACCTGTGCTGATCTTGCCCGCGTTGAGTAACGGTGTGTGAAACGTTGAGGTCGTCGGTGCTGCCACTGGGAACTGCACGCTTCTGGCCGAGATGAGGGAGGCGTTCGTGTGGTGAGTCACCGCAGTGCTGCTGCGAGTTCGGCGGCGTTGTCGAACGCGGGTGCCGCTCTTTCGGATTCGTCTTCCGTGAGCGTGACGGACTGGACGCGGGTCGGCATCTCGGCCGCAGAGCCGGGTGGCAGCAGCTGGTGGCGGTGGGGTCTGGGCGGATCTCCGGCCCGAGCGGCCTGGCAAAGGATGAAGAAGATTGTCCAGCAGCCCGCCGCTGAGGCAGGTCACGGCGCGGCTGGTAGGGCCACAGGGGCAACATCAGCAGAGCTGATCGAAATCTGTCGTGGTGCGTAGTAGCACTTTGTTAGGTTTGTTCGGTGTATCGCTTTCAGGGCGGTTCACCCCTATTCTGGACCAGGGAGGGCTTGCCCGAGTGTGGGTGGGGTCAGGGTTTATCGACTCCGGCGGCGGTGCCCGCGGGCCCGATAGCGGTGCAGATGATGGAAGGCCCGCCGTCCGTGTCCGTCTTGAGGAGCTCGGCGAACCGAGCAAGTTCGGCATTTTTCGTCGGAGCCGTCCGCTCGAAAGCATGGGCGGCCCGGGTGCCGGGTACCCACCGGGCATGGGTAGCCACAAGCGCAACAAGCATGACAGCGGCGGCGTGTCGGCGCGGGGCCGCCGGCACCCGGGCAGCGGAGCGCGGGGCCGGCAAGGGGCCACCGTGGAGCACTCGCCGGACCAGCGGCACGAGCACACCGCAACCGGATCGGCCGGCACCGAGCGCGACCATGGTCGGTCGAAGGCGGCCGGGGAGGGGCGGGTTAACCGCCAGGGTACGGCCTGACCCGCTGTTACCTCTCTTCCGCGCGTTCGTCGGTCAGTTCCCGGGACTCCCTCTCGCGGAACAGTCCCCAGCGCACAATCCCGGGGCGTTGCCGGTAGCTGCGGACCAGCTCCATCGCTTTCATGAACTCCGGCTGCCGCTCGGGAGGAGGCACGCCGAGGCCACCGTCACCAGCACCGCGGCGTCGGCCACCAGCCCCAGACGAAGGCGCCGGCGGCCTGCTGACGGCGAAAGTCACGTGGTAGATCGCCAGGCTCGGCCGCCGGGGTTGGTGTAAGCCCGGCGGAAGGTGCGGGCATGGCGGGCGCGATACCTCGCTGGTGGGGTCGAGGCACTGGGGGCGGGCGTGCGGCGATGTGAGTCGCCGCCCTCAGGCGGCGCCCGTACCGGTGAAGGTTGCGATCGCGAGAAGGCCGGAGTAGGCGGCCAGGCCGGCGGTGAACCAGGTGAGGCTGGAGTGACGCTCGGGTGTTAGTTCGTCGACGAAGACGTTGAGCAGGATCCCGCCGCCCAGGAACGCGGTGAGCAGGTTCATCAGCAGGCCGGTCGGCTGGGCGACGACAGCGGCCAGCCAGCCGGTGCCGGCACCGGCGACGAGGACGAGGCGCCACCGGGTGGTGAGGCTGACCGGAAAGTGCTGGGCCAGCACGCCGTCGGTGGCCAGCACGTGCAGCCCCATGGCGACGGCGAACAGCACCGCCGGCCCGAGCCCGGCGTGCAGCTTGGTCGCCAGGGTGTACGTGATCAGCCCGCTGTAGAGGGCGAAGAAGCCGAGTTGGAACGCGAAGACCACCCGGGTTGGCTCCTGCTTGTGGCCGCTTGAGCGATGGGTGGCGCGTTCCAGCACGTAGAACGTGAAAAAGCCGATCAGCGCCACGAAGAACAGGATGAATCCGCGCGCCGGGGTGACGTCGACCTTTTCCTCTAGCACGTGGGCCACGGCCTGGTTGCCCTCGGCGAGGCGCGGCAGCAGGTATAGGAAGACGTACGCTGCGGCGATGCCGCCACCGAGCGAGGCCACCGCGTGGGTGGGCACCGGCAGCCTCCGGCGGATGTACGGTGCGAGCAGGTGAAGTGCCCCCAGAACGAACGCCATCACCAGCGTCGCCCACAGGCTGCCCGCCGGGGTCAGTGTCACCGGAGCGTGCGAGGGTCAATGCCGCCGGCACTTCGTCGGCGACTGGCGCTCACCCATCGACTACTAACGTTAAGCCACCCGCACCCTGGAGGCTGCGCGGGCGGGTAAAGATGTTGCTCGGCCAGGTTATCCAGGAAGGTCTGGCAGTATCCGACGATCCGGGCGAACTCGTCGAGATCCGTCTCGTCCTCCCCAGGGCGGTCCACGCCCCAGTTGCCGGCTGCGTCAGTCAAGCTCTGCCAGCGGCGACGCGCGTCGTCGGCGTCCAGCGGACGGCGCAGGCACCGGGGGTCGCGCATCAGGAAGCCGATGGCGTATTGGTCGATGGAGTGCTGAAGACGAAGCTGCAGTTCGCGCCCCTGCACACGGGCATATGGGCGGCGTCCGTGGAGATGCACCACCGTGCCTGCAGACATACCATGGCGGTGCCACGGATGAACGTGTGGAGTGTGGCCGACAGTTCCCTCGCCCGGAAGTAGTAAAGGAACGGGAAGCGCTGGTTCGTCGGCTTGGGTCTGCACCTTACGGGCCGCGTTACTGAGCTGTGAGGTGAGTGGGTAGATCGACAGAACGTAGGTGATGGCTGCGGGCATCAGTCCGAAGCCTGCGGCGGCCTCAACGACCGTGATCAGGCGTAGTGTGTCAACGCCGGCGGCGACAGCCCACATCCGTGACTCCCAATCCGCACCGGAGCCTGCGGCCCGACGATGCGACGTGTCCATGCTGTTGGAACCGTTCCGATTGGCAGCGACGGCCGTGCCGGCTCACTGAAACACGCCGTTGAGCTGGCAGGTCGTCCTCGTACCGCACTGCCGCTCTTCCGCCTCTGGCGCTGCGGTCGCGCGGCGCCTTCGTTTCGTCCGGGCGTACCAAGTGGAGTCCTTCGTGCTGTCCTGGCCTGTCACCGGCAGTCGTGCCGCTGAACACCCATTTTCATCCGGCTCGCGGGTCGCGGATCATCGGATCTTCGCCACGCAGCGCCGCCGTCACCGACGCTACGTCGACTCCCTGCTTTTGATCCGGGCCTACTCGTTCGCCAGCACATTCTCCGCGAAACCGGACTGGTCCGATGGCCATTCCGGGATTCGCCGCAGGCTCCACTGCCCTGACGCAGGCTGTTACTGGCCGGCCAGCCTCCTGCTCGGCACTTCTCCCGTGAGCGCAACCGCCGGATGACTTTGTCCGGCTGCCGGCCGTCTCATCGGCGCCCCGGACGGCGACAGTCTGGCTCTATCGAGCATCGTATGCGGGACCAGCCGCGAGCCGCCTTCGAGCGTGGATCGCCGTCGACTCGCCACCTTCGCGCAGCCCGATCCGGTGATGGCTCCGGGTTTCCGCTGCTCGACCCGGTTGATCCGGAACGCTGAATGGGTGGAGCAGCGATCGGGACGACCGGCGCTGGGACGCCTGCTGTCGGTCAGGCGTGCGCTGTGGTCGTTGGCCGTCGGTGTCGTCGCCGGGGCGGCCGCCGCGCTGGTCGGGGCGCCGGAATTGACGCCGCTGGTGGTCTGGACGATCGCGGCGGGCACGATCCTCGTTTGGGTGTGGCGGGCCTGCTGGTCGGCGAGCCCGAAGCGTACCGAGCAGCTTGCCGAGGCGGAGCGGCACTCCCGTTCCACTGACTCGGCGATCCTGATCGCGTCCGTTGTCAGTCTCGCCGTCGTGGGCGAGGCGCTCGTGCGCGCCTCGAACCAGCAGGACATGGTCGCTGTCACGCTGGTGATCCTCAGCGTCATCGGGGTGGTCTTGGCGTGGGCGCTGGTGAACACGGTCTTCGCGTTGAAGTACGCCCGGCTGTACTACCGCGACAACAGCGGTGGCATCGACTTCAAGCGGAACGATCCACCGGCGTACGCCGACTTCGCGTACATCGCCTTCACGGTCGGCATGTCCTACGCCCCGGGCGAGAACGAACCGACGAGTAACCACATGCGCCGGATCGCGCTCGGGCACGCACTGCTCTCGTACACCTTCGGAACTGGCATCCTGGCCGTCGCCGTCAACCTGGTCACCAACCTGGGCCAGTCGTGATCCACGTGGCATGGCATGCGCCCGCTGCTGGAACGGATCCGCGCGTACCCCGGCCGGGACCCCTCGGGCAGTGGGGCGCGTCGAGGAGATGAAGCTGACCAACGTTTCTGATCCGGCCCTGGGACGACCGGATGCTCAACCTGCTCACCACCTGGTTCACCGAGCACTTCTTGCAGAACTGGATCCGGCACGAGACGCGGGTGATCGGCGAGACCAGGCTCCACGTCGATCAGACCGCCGACCCGGACGACCTCCGCGCCGAGGCGAGGCGGCTCGTCAAAGCGTCACCGCTGTGGGATCGGCATTAGATAGAGGGTGCTGCAGATGGTGGACACGACGCCCGAAGGAGCAGGTCATTCGTGAGCTGTTCCTCAGGCTTTCGATGACGATGGTGGGACGGGCATCATGTGCCGGCCGACGCGGCGGCGGGCCGGACCGAGAGGTCGAGTTCGCCGCCGACGACATTGACCTCGATGGTGTCGCCGGGATTCGCCCCGTCCTCGAGCAGCAGGGTCGATAGCCGGTCTTCCAGCTCACGCTGGATGCTGCGCCGCAGTGGCCGCGCCCCGTACTCGGGCTGGTAGCCCCGGTTGGCCAGCCACTGGGTGGCGTCCGGGCTGACCTCAAGGTTGATGTCCTGTGCGTGCAACCGGCGGCGGGTGCGGTCCAGCAGTAGGCCGGTGATCTCGAGGAGTTGGTCCCGGTCTAGGCCGGTAAAGATTATGATCTCGTCGATCCGGTTGAGGAATTCCGGCCGGAACCGCTGCCCCAGCAGCCCCATCAGTTCCTCGCGCTGGTCGCTGACCGGACGCCCTGCCGTCTGGGCGGCCAGAATGCGGTCCGCGCCGATGTTGCTTGTCATGATCAGGATGGTGTTGCTGAAATCGACGGTGCGACCCTGCGCGTCGGTGAGGCGACCGTCGTCGAGCACCTGCAGCAGCGCGTTGAACACATCCGCATGCGCCTTCTCTACCTCGTCGAAGAGCAGCACCGAGTATGGCCGGCGCCGAACCGCCTCGGTGAGTTGGCCGGCCTCCTCGTACCCGACGTAGCCCGGGGGCGCTCCGACCAGTCGGCTGACTGTGTGCTGCTCCTGGAACTCGCTCATGTCGAAGCGGATCATGCTGGACTCGTCGCCGAAGAGCGCCGCGGCGAGGGCTCGGGCCAGCTCGGTCTTGCCGACGCCGGTGGGGCCGAGGAAGAGGAACGACCCGTCGGGTCGCTGGGGGTCACTCAGCCCGGAGCGCGATCGGCGTACGGCGGCCGCCACAGCCCGTACGGCCTCGTGCTGGCCGACCACGCGCTCGTGCAGTTGCTCCTCGATGCGCCTCAACCTCTGCTTCTCCACCTCCGTGAGCTGGGTGACGGGAACACCGGTACGGCGGCTGACCACTTCGGCGATGTCGCTCATGTGCACCTCGGGCACCGGAGGCGTGCCCTCCTGCGCCGCCGCCAGGTCCCGCTCGGCCGCACCGATCTCGGCTTTCAGCGCACCCGCGCGCTGGTAGTCCTCGTTCGCCACCGCGCTGTCCTTCTCCCGGCGCAGCTGGGACAGCCGCTTTTCGATCTCCTTTTTGTCCGGAGCCGGGGTGCGGGAACGCAGCCGGACCCGTGCCCCCGCCTGGTCGAGCAGGTCGATGGCCTTGTCCGGCAGGAACCGGTCGGTGATGTAGCGATGGGACAGTTCAGCCGCGGCGTCCAGCGCTTCGTCCGTGTAGCGCACCTGATGGTGCGCCTCGTACCGGTCGCGTACGCCCTTGAGGATTGCGACGCTGTCCTCCACGCTCGGCTCCGACACCAGGATCGGCTGGAACCGGCGCTCCAGCGCCGGGTCCTTCTCGATGTAGCGACGGTACTCGTTCAGTGTCGTCGCGCCGACCACGTGCAGTTCGCCGCGGGCCAGGGCGGGCTTGAGCATGTTGCCGGCATCCATCGCCCCCTCGCCACCGCCGCCCGCGCCGACAACTGTGTGCAGTTCGTCGATGAAGAGGATCAGCTCGTCCTCGGCGGCCGTCACCTCCTGGATCACGTTCTTCAGTCGCTCTTCGAACTCACCGCGGTACTTGGTGCCCGCCACCATCCCGGACAAATCGAGTGCGACCACACGCCGGTTGGCCAGGGTTTCGGGCACGTCGTCGTTGATGATGCGCTGTGCGATGCCCTCGACGATCGCCGTCTTGCCGACGCCCGGCTCGCCGGTGAGCACCGGATTGTTCTTCGTACGCCGGGAGAGCACCTCGATCGTGTCGTCAATCTCGTCGTCACGCCCGACGACCGGATCGAGCCGACCGGCCCGGGCGTCCTCGGTGAGGTCCCGCCCGTACTGGTCAAGGGTGGGGGTGCTGCTGGCCCCGCGCCCACCGGCGCCGCCAGCCGGCGGCGTGGGCCCGGTGACGGCCTCACCGAGGGCCCGCAACGCCCGGCCCGCGGTCGTCTCCGGGTTCGCGGCGATGCCGAGTAGGAGGTGTTCGGGGCCGATGTATGTCGCGCCGGACCGTCGCGACTCGCGGTGCGCGTCGAGCAGGGCGCGCTTCGCCGCCGGCGCGAGCGGAGGCGTGTCCTCGCGTGGCCTGCCCCTGGGGACGGCCGACTCTATCTGGCGAGCCAGGTCGTCGGAGTCGGCGCCGCTCGCGTCGAGGATCCGGCGGGTGGGGTCGGACTGGGCAGCGGCCCACAGCAGGTGCTCGACGTTGAGGTACGGGCTGCCCCACTCTGTAGCCTGCTCGGCTGCCCGTTGCAGGAGTTGCCGCGATTCGGTGGAGAGCAGCCGGGACAGGTCGACCCGCTCCACCGGACGTCCCGCGAACGGATCCCCTCCGAAGAACCGACTCACCAGGTCATCCAAGGAGCCGCCAGGGATGCGGAACGCGTCGAGCGACATCTCATACCTTCCTGCCGGATGGGTGGGGGTCCTCGGCACAGGCCCCACCTGAACGCTACGCACCTTTCGCCAGCCAAGGCGGCTTTTGCGGTTTGTTGGTTTGCGAGGGAGGTCAGGGCTTGTACTCGCTGCGGGGCAGGTGGGATGGTCGCCGTCGTCACCCACCGCCGTAAAACCTTCGGCATTCTCGTGCCCGAGCACGTCGCTTACCTTGCCCTCTTACTCGTACGTGCCCGTCGTATGGCTCAACCTCAAGGCGGCGTTCGACTGCATCCAGCAATCGATCGCGGCCTGTAATGGACCGACCTGTTCGTGCTGTTCACCACGGCGCTGCTGCCGCTTCCGACCATCGTCGGGCCGGACGCCCTGCAGAAGCACGCCAACATGGGACCAGCGTTTGGCCGTTGCCTTCTACCGGCTGATCGGCGCGTTGCTGTGCGCGTCTTGTCTACCTAGCCCGCCAGCCCTGACCTGCTGAAGGAGCAGGTCAGGGACGGGGCGTTCCCCGTCGAGCGGCTCGGAGCCCTCGTCGGGATCGCGCTCCGCCACCCCCCGGCTGCGGGGCGAACCGCCGTTTCACCCGGGCGGGCGCGGGCACCCGCCGTGCCGCCGCGTAACCCCGTACGCTGGCAGCATGAGGGAACCTGGTGCGGACCTACGCCACGCCGGATGATGTCCCGGTCTTGGCCGTGCTGTCTGAGCTGCTGAGGAGTGGTCGTGAGGGGCAGGTCGTCTACCTCAGCGAGAAGGATGAACCGGTCGCCGCTGTCGTGCCGGTGAAGGTGGCGAGGATGGGCCTGGCGGCGTTGGGAAGACCCGGCGAGGGGCCGTGGTGACGTTCTGCCTGGTACCTGTTGATGAATGAGCACGCGGCGGCGTCGAGCGTTTTGATTCCCGACGAGATCCGTGGCGATGTGGACACGCTGTGGCGTTACCACGACATGGGCCATGAGCTACGTCAGTGTGACGTGGGGATCGGGCTGGGTAGCCATGACCTTGGTGTTGCAGTGATCGGGACGCGTCTGTTTCACGAGGGGTTGTTTCCTTGGATCGTGTTCACGGGTGCGAATGCGCCGACGACGGTGGAGCGGTTCCCTCGTGGCGAGGCGGTGCACTACCGCGAGTACGCGATGGAGCAGGGTGTGCCGGCGGACTCGATTCTCGTGGAACCACGGGCGACGAACACCGCCCAGAACATGGAGTACACCCGGCAACTCCTGGCCGAACGGGGTATCCCGGTGCGGTCAGCGGTGATCATGTCGCGGCCGTACCAGCAGCGCCGTGCGTACGCCACCTGCAAGCTGATGTGGCCAGAGATCGATGTGGTGTGCACGTCGAACCCGCTAAATCTCGACGATTACGTACGCAGCATCGGCGACTCGCGGCGGGTGGTGGAGATGCTGGTCGGCGACACCCAGCGGATCGAGGTGTACGCCGAGCGCGGGTTCGCGATCCCACAGGAGATGACGGACGAGGTGCGGGCGGCTTTCGAGCGACTGGTGGCAGCCGGTTACACGAGCCGGTTGATCTGATCACGGCTACCAGCGCGGCCCACCCGACCGGACGCTCATCCGTTCGCTGAGTTCGACAGCCAGGCGGGGCGGCCGAGGGCGTATGAGGATGTCCCGGACGAGGTCCCGGGAGAGCCGGTGGTAGCGCACCTGGTCTGGGCCGATGGCCTCCGCGTTCAAGAGCGGGTGGAGGGCGTCGTTGATGCGGTTGCAGCGCGCCAACGCTCGCGCCGTCGAGGGCGTGGCGGAGCGACCTCGGATCAGCTCCCGCACTGGCCTGGATGGCCGTGAACGGCCTGCGCATCGACGTCGCGCCCTGCAACTGGCATCATCGGTATTCAATGGGTGCGGTCGGAGGGGGCACATTGGTGGTGGGTCGCACAATCGATGAATGGTACCTCAATCGTGGCTCTTCATCGGCGGACGACAGGACCGATGATGATGTTATGGATCGGAGTCCTGACACGTGGCTCGACTCGGCTGCCGCCAGATCCGGCCGCCCTTCCAAGCCTTCTGTCAGCAAACCCAAGCCTTCTGCCGCACGAGGAAGCAAGGCGAAGACAACCCCCACGTCGGCGGTGGCCCGCAATGCACCCAAGCCGTCGGTTCGCGAACTCGAGAGTGAGATTCTCGCAATTCTGCGCTCGAAGGCACAGGCTTCCGTGCGGACATCCTTCATCGCAAGGGCGGCGGCTGGGCTCGTCTGACGCCGAAAGAAATCTCTGTCGCCGTACGCCGCGTCCAGCCCAGGATCAAGCGTACTCCGAAGTCGCCCAAGAGAGCGCTTCCTGCGCCTGTGCCTGCGCTCGAAGCGGTGATCATACCTATGGGCGAAGTTCGTCGAGCAGTTATTCAGATTCATGCCCTCCGACCTCTGTGGGCTACCTGGGAGATATCGCGTTACCTTCGCAGCAAGGGATGGTCGAACGTATCGACCGACCTGGTGAAAAGAATTCTTCCTCCACCTGGCATGTCTACATTAGGCTCGGCCGGCAAACGAAAACGCCCCAAACGCAAGAAGTCGCGCGTGGCTCCGAAAACGCGTAAAACGCCACAGTTGGCGGCCGCTCCGCTTCAGGTGGAACCCGGTGCGACGACGCCAGCAGTCATACGCCGGACACCGCCCAACCCTGCCATGCTAACGGCATTCTGCCCTTCGTGTGGGGTGCGGATCTCAGTACTTGGGTCATGTCGGTGCTCGTGAATCCGTCTTCGCGGCGACGAAGCAGGACTCGTGCGACGTTAGCCCTCCGGGGCGTCTGCCCGCTGCTGGCGGCCCCGGTTGCGCGAGCGGCGTTTGGGCAAGGCCCCCCTTGCCGAGACATGGTGAGGCCCCATCGTGGGTGTTCCGGATGCTGCTGCATGCACCGACTCTGAGGTGGTGGTGCCCCGCTAGACCGCCATTGGCTTGATGTGGCGACGCGGGTGCGCTGTGCTGGCAGTGGTCGTCGTTCGATCGGGGGTGATCGTGGCCGCGCAGGTGGATCCCGAGTGGTGGAGCTCGGGACGTTGGAACGGCCGACCGATCGGTGAGGTTCTGCGGCGGCGCGATGTCACTGCTGTCTTCCGCTTCCTGCACGCGCGAGGCGTGTCGTACGGCAGGATCGCCGCTCTGGTCGGTGTCTCGCCCAACCGGGCTGCTGAGATAGCCAAGGGCGTTCGGCAGGTCACGGCCTACGAGGTGTTGGAGCGGATCGCTGCTGGTCTGAACATTCCGCGTCTGGCTATGGGTCTCGGTCGAGACGAGGACGCTGATGTGTCTCGTGCCCCCGGTCATCGGGTGGCGGAGGGTGGCGCGGACCGATCGCTTGCCAGCATGGCGGTCAACAGCCTGGCGAGCCTTCGGCTGGGCATGGATGAGGCCCTGGCGTCGGCGAGTGTCGCTCCTCGGCAACTTGAGTTGATCGAGGAGTCCGCCAGCGAGCACATGAGGGTGTATCCCTCGGCGTCGCCCCAGGTCATGCTGTCGTTGTTGGCTGCCGACTGTCGGGAGGTTCAGGTGCTGTCGCTGCGGCGGCAGCCGGCGGCGGTCCAGGCCCGGCTGTCAGGGGTGGCGGCGGTGCTGGCGACGATGTGTGCTGATGCGTTGATGAGGCTCGGGGAGGTGGCCGAGGCTCGACGGTGGTACGGCACGGCGATCCACGCGGCGGACGACAGCGGGCAGGCTCAGCTTCGGGTACTGGTGCGGGCCCAAGCGGCGATGCTGCCGTACTACTTCGGGGATCCGACCCAAGCCGTGGCCCTGGCTGATGCTGCTCTGGCCGTCACGTCGATCGCATCATCGCCGGGTGCCTTGGCAGCCGCAGGGCGGGCGCGTGCCCTGGCCCGAATCGGCGCCGCCGAGCAGGCACGGTCGGGCATCGACCAGGCGCGTCGGCTGTTCGATCAGGCTGGCGATGAGGACACCGACGTCGCCTTCAGGTTTCCAGCGAAGCGGCTGTTGTTATACCTCTCCGGCGCGTACACCTGGCTCGGTGACACGGGGGAGGCGTACCGGGTCCAGGACGAGGCGTTGCGGCTATACGGCTCGGCTCCGGCCGTACCGATCGACGTGGCGCTCATCGCCCTGGACCGGTCGATGTGCCTCGCGCAGGACCGGCGGGCAACCGAAGCGGCGGTGACCGCGCGTGACGCCGTCGCGGACCTGCCCGAGACGCAGCGAACGGAGATCATCCTGAACAGGGCCACCGACGTGGTCACCGCGATCCCTGACAAGGGCCAGCGGGGCGCGGCCGCCATGTTGACCGACTATGTGCGGGCGTGCCGCGAGCGCGCCCGTAGGCTTGGGACCACAGCCGCACTTGGTCCCTAGGAGCCCCATGTTCGTCGAGGCGCGCACCCGGCCGGTGCTCGCCGAGGTATGCCGTCTCCTCGGCTACCCCGACTCGAACGCGATCCTGCTGCGACACCACACCAACGCCGTCTACGCAGTCGGTGACGTGGTCGTCAAGATCGCCCCCGGCGACCAGGACCTGGAACAGGTGCACGCGATGGTGGCCGTGGTCGACTGGCTGGAGGCCCAAGACTTCCCCACGGTGGGCCTTCACCCAGGGCTGTCCCAGCCCGTCCTGGCGGGCGGGCACGTCGTCACGGTCTGGCAGCGTCTGGACCCGGCACACGACAACCCCATCACCGTCTCCGAACTCGGCACGCTTCTCCGAGATCTGCACGCCCTGCCGGCTCCACCGGTGCCGCTGCCCGTGCTGCGACCGATCCACAGCATCGAGCGGTCCGTCGCCCGCTCGGAAATCCTGAACGACAAGGAACAGGATCTGCTGATGGGCCGGCTCGAAACGCTGGCCACCGGCTGGGAATCGATGCGGTTTCCCCGAGGTGCGAGCCTGATCCAGTCCGATCCGCAGATCCGCAACGCACTGCGGCGCTTCGACGGCAGGCCCGTCCTTTCCGACTGGGACGGCGCCGCTCTCGGACCCCGGGAGTGGGACATCGCCACCATCGCTGTCCACTGCCGCCGCTTCGACCCGCCCGGCCCGGGAGCCTTCGCCGACTTCACCGCCGCCTACGGCTGGGATGCCACATCCTGGCCACAGTTCGAGGAACTGTGCCAGCTCCGTGAGCTGCAGATGATCGCGACCAACGCCCGAAAGTCCCGACCTGGGACCGACGCGGCCGACGAAGTGCACCACCGGATCGCGGGCCTCGTTGACGACGGGGCGGACCTCCGCCGCTGGCACATCCTCTGAACCAGCTCCCGTACTGACGGACCGTCTGCTCGCTTCGCATCGACCCAGGTCAGACCCGGTGAGGCCCACCGTGACCCACCACGCTGGGCCTATCCCCGGCCAATGCCGTCGGCGATCGTGGACGTCAGGAACACGTTGGCGTACCGGCCCAGGACCATCCTGACCTCCGGCGCGCCGGCGGGCCAGCGGAAATGTCACGCCAGGGAGAGCCAATGGACGTGCCTCACGGCGGCAGGCCGGACTGCGACCCGACACACCGGCAATGCGCGGCGGGCACTCCGTCGACCGCACGGATGACTCCCCGTTCACGTACCGCCAGCACGGCTGCGAGAGCGGGTGACCGGCGACCTACTCCCAGTCGCTGGCCTACGGCGGTGGGCTTGCCGATTCGGTCGGCGAGCCCACCGCATACATCCCTCGCTCCGCTGCCAGCCAGCTGATGCCAGTAGACAGACCAGGAGACGGGATTCGTCGTGGGTTATCGACCGGGGCCGAACAATCTGCTGCGCGCGGCGCGGTTGGCGCAGCGGTCTCCCTCGGGTTCGGGGCGGCCGATGTCGCGTCAGGAGTTGGCGGATGCGGTCAACGCGTACGCCTACCGGCGCACGGGCCGTCGGGTCGCTGTCGACGCCCGCTATGTGGGCAAGCTGGAACGCGGTGAACACCGGTGGCCCTATGAGCATTGCCGCACGGCGTTGCGGGAGGTTCTCGGTAAGAGCACCGACGCCGAACTCGGCTTCTTCATCATTCACGGACACGCCACAGACCCCGAGGTGGACCCCGCACTGGAGATGCCCTCGGGCATGCCTGCGCCTGGATCCGAGGACAGTGCGGTAGGGGTAAGGAGGACAGTCGGGGATGCAGGCGGTGGGCTGGTCGTGCCTGGCGGTGCGGCGACGGTACGGGTAAGCCTGACCGTCGCCGCCGAGCAGGTCAGAGTGATCCGTGACCAGGGTCCGACCGGACGGGTTGCTGTCCTGGCGGGCCCCGTCGAAGTCCTCATCGAACCATCCGATACCGCCACCGTCGTCACACCTGATGCTGATCCGCTCGGGCACGACGGTCGACAGGCCTAGACGAGTAAGTCCTAACCCTGGTCAGTGGTCGTAGGCGATGAGGGACCTGGTCACGGGTTGTCCGGTGGTCCGGTTGTGCCAGATGGCGGCGGTCATGGCCAGGAGTCGTTGGGCGACGCGGGCGGCGACGCCTTCGGTGCTGCGGCCGCCGTGTAGTTCGAGGTCGAGTTGGCCTTTGAGTGTGTCGTTGACCGACCCGATGAGTTGCCGGATCGGTTTGAGGAGGTGCTCGTCGGGGCGTGGGGTGCGGTTTCTGTAGGAGGGTCGTAGCAGCCGCATGCCGCGTTCGGCCAGCCAGCGGTCCAGTTCGGCGGACACGTAGCCCTTGTCCGCGATGATCAGCAGGCCGTGGCGTTCGGCCACCAGGTCCGGGTCGTGTTCGAGTACGGCGGTCAGCACCTGCCGTTCGTCGACTTTCGGATTGGCGAGGGCCCAGGTGACGGGCAGGCCGGCCGGGGTGCAGATGAGGTGTAGTCGCAGGCCCCAGAACCAGCGCGAGTGCGACGAGCAGTAGCCGTAGCTGGCCCAGCCCGCTAACCGGGAGCGGCGCGCGGTGGGCCGGGACCGGCCGCACTCGACCGGGGTGGAGTCGACCACCCAGGTCGAGTCGGTCCACAGGTCAGTGTCCGCGGCTACCGCCCGGATCGCCCGCATGAGCAGCGGCAGGGCTGCTCACCAACGCCGGCCTTACCAAAGGGCCAGGGCAATCCGCGGAACTAGTGGGCGTATGCGAAGCCGGGCAGCAGAACCCCGCCTTGCTGCTCGCCTGGGCGAAGAAACGTGCCCGACAATTTCTCATGGTGTCGCAGCGCAAGCGGGGCCAAGGGGAAGTTGGGTGCACGTGCCTGCTTGAAAGGCTGAGTAGGCAGAGGTGCTTGCCGCGTTACACGAGGACGAGACGCGACGTGTTGCAACCGACTTGCCCCTGCCAAAGGGCCCCGTCGCTGTGCGTAGAGAGCGGCGCGGTAGGCAACCGCAGCCGTACCTACCTTGGTGCTCGGGCGTCCATGCGCAGACATCGGCAGAGTAGTAGCGGGTAGCGACTCGCGATTCGATAGTGGGCGGGGCTGGGTGCTTTGCACGGCGATCCGGTGTCTTCTCGGTCAAGTTGGCGAGGAGGTCCGCCGAGCCTCGCGGCGGCCCCGTCGGACGGCCTATTGCCGGATGCTGGTGGATGGGAGGTGGTGGGAGGCGGGGTTGTCGAGGCCCGTGCGCGTAAGGGTTCGTTGGTAGTGGTCGTGGAGTTCGGTGGCGGCCTTGTGGTCGCCGAGGGCGGTGAGGATGCGGCTGGCGTGCGTGTGCAGGTCGGCGTTGTAGGGGTCGATGCGGATTCCGGCCTGCAGCAGTTGGAGAGCGCGGTGGTTGTCAGGTTCTGCCGTGGCGAGGGAGACGCAGATGTTGATGATCTGCCGGCGGGTTGCTTCGCGGATGGGGTCGAGCCAGGGCCAGGTGCGTGTGCTGGCGAGGTCGGCGGGGTAGGCGTCGAGGACGGCTTGCCAGGCGGTGTGGGTGTTGGTGAGCGGCGTGGTGGCGTGGTGAATGGCGGTGCTCAGGTGCCACAGGTCGACGGCGATGTGTGCGGCGTTGAGGCGGTAGCGGTCGTCGACGTGGTCGATGACGTGCAGGCCGGAGGCGGCTCGGATGGTGCCGCGTAGATCGCTGAGGGCAGTGTAGAGCCGTCCGGTGAGGGATCGGCGGGGTACACCTGGCCAGATGGCGTCGGTGAGTTGTGGAGTGTCGGCGCCGGTGGGATGGGCGGCGAGGTAGACGAGGATCTGGAGCGCGGCGCTGCGGCGGATGGCGAGGGGTTCACCGTCGACGAGGAGTTGTGGATCCCCGAGGACGCGCAGGTGTAGCCGTTGGCGGGGTGTGGGGGAAGGGAGGCGGGGTTCGTGTCGGGTGGCCTGGCGCGGCAGTCGCATCTCCGGTGACCGTGCCTGGGTCAGGGGGTGGCTCGGGGTGGCCGGGTTGGGAGAGGCGATGATGGCGAGCAGGTCGGTGGCCGCCATCTGGTCCAGGACGCACAGCCGTGGTCCGGTTCCGTCGGCGTGGTGTGGGGCGTGCAGGTGGCCTGTCGAGTCGGCGTGCCAGGTCGGGCCAGCGGGCCATTGCCCCAGCACGACCACCACGGCACCGGTGGCGACGCTCGCTTCGACAAGCTTCTTGACCCGGGGCCCGTCGCCCTCGTGTTCACCGAGGAGCACCATCCGTCGATGGCTGAGTGCATGTGGCGGGGCGTCTTGGCGCTGATCGATGGCGTGTGCATCGGCTTCGTGAACAAGCTGCGCTGCTTCGTCGACGTTGTCAACGATTGTCAGCGGTAGACGAGGGCCGAGCGTTTCTGCGGCTGGTCCGAGGAGACTGGCAAGGGCTGCCTGGGTGGCGATCAGGGTTGTCGCGAAATGGTGGTGCCCGGCGAGGAGAGCGGTGACCAGCAGTCCTCGGCCGACGGGCAGCGCGCCTGGTCCGGTGAGGCCCACGCCGCCGTCCGGTAGGACTCCGATAAGGGCAGATATCCCGTTCGGCGGCATGGGTGCTGCCGGTGGGGTGGGGGTGTCGGCGAGTGCGGCCTGCACGGCGGTGACGGTGGGAGGCAGCGGGGCGAGGTCTGCATCCTTGCGGTTGGCGGAACGGGGTTGGTAGTCGCGGCGGCGGCGTAGCCAGACCAATGCTGCGGCGGCAGCGACTTGCTCGGCGACGTCCCGGGGCAGCCAGCCCCCGGACACGTCGATCCCGTCATCGTGTGTGGCCTCGTCGTGGTCGTCAGGACTGGCCTCGTTCTGAAGCGCGACCGCGTCCGCTGCCACCGGGTGGGGTGGCTGCGTTGGGGTGGTGGGGACGGTGTTGGTGGTGACGCCGAAGACGGCCGCGCCGGCCATTCCGCTGGCCGTCGCCTGCAACGGCGTTGGCAGTGGCAGCCGCCGTAGCCATGCCGAGGTTGCGCGGAGACGGATGACGACTCTCACGGCGACGGTGTAGGCGAGCATCAGCCAGACCAGCCATGCCCCGATCGTCAGCGCGGCGGTGAGCGTCTGCTCGGTCAACGGCTGCTGCACCCATGCCCGCACCTGCGCCGTGCTCGGCAAGCCGCTGATGGGTGGGCCGATCAGGGTCAGTAACAGCAGCGGCGGACCGGTCAACAGTACGAGTACGGACAGCAGCGACGTCAGCTGCCGTGGCCAGCGCACCTCATCCACCTTCCGCCAGAGGGCGGACGGATGCCGCAGCAGCGGTGGTGGGATGGACGATGCGCGTCCACAGTCGGGCCGCCCACCACACCGCCACGGCCAGGGCGTAGCAGACGGCGAGGATGCCGGTGGCTTGTGTGTTGACGATCGCGGCGCTGATCACCGCGACCGGTGCGGCCAGAATGATGCGGAACATCAGCGGCGTCACGATTGCCATGACGATCCCGACGCCCAGGAACAGCCCGCCGACGCGGCCGGCGAGGTCGACCCACATCATCACGTGCGGCCACCGGTCGGCGGTCAGCGAATACTGGATCAGACCCATGCCCAGGGCGGCAGCGACGACAGAGCCCGTCGGTGCGGCCAGCAACGCCGACCAGCCGCCGTGCGGCGTACGCCACTGCCGTGCGGCAACCACTGCCATCACCATCGCCAACACCGCGATGGGGACGATTGGCCACAACGCCCAGCGTAGGAAGCCGCCTACCGGCAGGGTGAAGTACTGGCTGGTGACCACCGCGTAGAGGCCCGCGATGGCGGCCCCGAGGGAGACGGCAGCGAGAATTCCGATGCTGACCTTCCCGCCCTCCGTTCGGACATCTTGCGTGGGACTGCGTGCAGCAATCAGGGAACCGAGGACGGTTCCCGCAGCGAGGCATGCCAGCAGGGCGAATACGGCCGCCATCGCCAGTTCACCCCAGTTGAAGGCGACCCAGTAGTGCATTCCCAGGGTGACGTTGTGCCGCTCGGCGGTCACGATGCACTGCCAGAACAGCGCCAGAGACGCAAACCCCGGCACCGCGACCCCGATCGCTCTGCGCACCGGCGGCACCGGCACGTCCACCGCCCCCGCTGTGCCGGGGTTCGTGGAGCCAACCTCGGCAGCGCCGAGCGCCGCGGCGAGCTGAGGCTCGGCCACAACGGTCGGCATGACTCCGGTGTGCTCGGCGATCGCCTCGCCCAGGTGCGGTAGACGAGCGCTGCCTCCCACGCAGTAAATCCCTGCCAGGTCGCTGGCGGCCAGTTCAGCGGCGGCAATGGTCTGCTGCGTCAGGTCCGCGACGCGTCGCACCACGGGCCGGACAGCCTCGTCGAGCATGGCGCGGTTCGCGATCACCGGAGCCTGGCCAGCCAGCGGTACCGTGACCGCCGGGTAAGAGATCAAAGCCTCTTTCGCCACGCGTACGCTTTCCGCCGTCGCCCAGGGTGCCATGCCGTCCGCAGCCATGTCACGGCCGTTTGTCAGCGCCGTTGTCAGCGTCGAATCGACGCTGGCGCCTCCCGCCGCAGGGTCAGCCAGAGTCGCAAGCACCTCGAAGCCGGACGGCCGCCGACGTAGCACCGTCACCTCAGCTCCCGCGCCGACGTCACACACGACAAGGCACGCCCCCACCGGCAGCCGCACACCGGTCGCCGCCAAGTGTTCGGCCACCGCCACCGGGGCCTCCACCAGACGCGGCTGCGTCAGACCCGCCCGATGGGCGACCTGCCGCATCCAGGTACGCCGACGCGGCCCCCACCCCGCCGGCACTACCAGGTGCACATCCCGCACCGGCTCACCAGCGACCCGTTCGGCTTCAGCAGCGGCGCGACGCAGCGGCGCCGCAGCAAGATCCACCGCCTCCACCCGCGTCCTGTCGACCACCAGATCACCGTCAGCGGGACGACGCGGACTCGGCACCAACCTTCCGGGCTCATTCTCGGCGGCCTGCCACGCCTGCTGCCCCGTCCACACCCGCCCATCGCCAGCCACATACACGGCACTCGGCAGAAACGGCACACCGTCGAACGACAGGACTGATGCACGACCGTCAGCCCACGCCACCACCGCCACGGTGCTGGCGCTACCGCAGTCAATCGACAGCCGAACGTCCGCCGCCCCCATCGACGTAGTCAAACATGAGGATCACCTTCACGTCACCCGTCAATTACTCACGGGTGTCGGACCCGCCTGATTGAGGTGGCGTTGACCACGGGAAGCAGGAAGTCCAGGTGTCGAGAGGTTGACCTCCCACGGAGCGTGCGCGGACGGGCGTCGAGCGCTGTGGTGGGGTTTCCGCCGCCGTTCTGCTCTTTCACCATCTGGCAGTGCTAAGAGGTTGAAAGGCCAAGGTCCGAGCTATCTCGGTGGTCCCCGATCGCAGCTACTTCGCCGCCAGCCATGTCAACGACACCTTCCCCGGCAACGGCGCGGTCGAGTGGCAGTGGAACCTCGGTCAGATCATCACCGCGGTAGCGGTCGCCGGTATGGAGATCCTGCACGTCGGTGAGTACGCCGAGCCGTTCTGGCGGGCAGGCGGCGTCACCGCCGCCGCCTGGGACGGCCGGCTGCCGAACTCGTTCTCGCTCCTCGCTCGGTGCCGCTGAGCCGCACGACGGGCGGGCTCCGCCTCGGCCTACAGGTCGTCGTCGCCGTCGAGCCAGTCGTCCTCGTCGTCGAGCCGGTGGGACGGGCGGCGGCAGAGGTCGCCTTTCGGTTTCACGACGTTGCCGAAGTCGTATTCCGCGTGCGCGTCGGCGATGCCGAACGTGGCTCGCGGGTCCAGCGGGTGCTCGCAGACGATCGGCTCGGTGCCGTCGTAGTCGACGAGTTCCCAGGTCCCGCCCTCGGCGTCAACAAGCTCGCGGGTCAGGTCGTAGACATCGCCGGTGGCGGGGTCGGTCCAGCTCGTGGGGAGTTCGGAGGCGTACCTGTCCGGTCTGTCGAAGCCCAGCTCCCGGTGGACGTCTAGGTCCCAGACCCGGACCCGCTCACCGGAACTCACTGCGAGCACGAGCGTGCCGCCACCGTGGGTACCGCATGCCAACGATGAGACGACGCCTATGTCGCGGCCGTCGAACAGCGGTGGTCCGAGCTGTAGCTGCCGCCGCAGGTCCCACACCCGCACGTCCTCTCCGGCGCTGACCGCGACGAGCTGGCCGGACACCTTGGCGAGGGCGACGGCACCGACCCTTCCACCGTGCCCGACAAGCGTCGCCGCGGGCCGGCCGGGATTGTCGAGGTTCCAGATCCGGACGGTGCGATCCCTGCCGCCGGAAACGGCGATCGGCCGGCCGTCGAGGACCCCGCACGCCACCGCGTCGACCTCGGCGTCGTGGCCGCGAAGCGGCTGGCCAATCTGCTCGCGCCGGCCGAGGTCCCAGACCCGAACGGTCCGGTCCTCGCCGGCAGTGACGGCGATCGGACGGCCGCGCATCGTCCCGCAGGCTACGGACCGGATGACGGAGGTGTGACCGCGCATCGGGCCACCGAGCCGCGTTCCGGCTGCCACATTCCAGACCTGTACGTCGTGGGCGTAACCACCGGTTACCGCGACCAATTCACCGTTGAGCTGCGTGCAGGCGACATCCCAGAGACCAAGCCGAGTGCTGGCGTGGCTGAGCTGCCGCCGCTCCAGTAGGTCCCACGCCCACAGGCCACCGCCGACGACGACCGCCACCGGACTTTCCCCCATCATCCCGTAGGCGATGCCCCACTTCGTGCCCAGGTCCGGGAACGTGATCGGGTCGCCGAGCTGCTGATGGTCGTCCATGCTCCAGATGCGGAAGCGGTGTTCTTCGAGGACGAGCGCGACGCGGCGGCCGTTGACCAGCCCGCACGCGACACGGCTGACGCCGGGCCCGCTCAGGGGCGGAACGATCTGCGGGCCGAACCGCCACGGTACCCGTGGAATCACCACCAGCATCACCCTCCGCAGCACCGATCAGGACAGGGAGCGTACCGCGTCGGCCTCGATGCTTTGCCCGACCGGACAGGCCGGCGCCCATCGGGACCTCTCCGACGGGCGCCGGCAGCGACGCGCAGCGGGGAAGGCGTACCGGATCTGCAGTGCGACCCTTGCTACAAGGGGTTGAAAGGCCAAGGTTCGAGCTATCTCGGTGGTTCGGGTTCGAGGGTCATGCCGGTGCTGGCAAAGAAGCCGGCGAGGAGATCGGTCTGTTGCTGACAAGCGCGTAGCCGACGTTTGACCAGTTCGGCGAGGTGGTCGACACTACGGGCGGCAGTGTTGGCCAGGCCGCGTTTCATCCAGCGCCAGACGCCTTCGGTGGGGTTGAGGTCCGGAGCGTAGGCGGGTAACCGGATCACGGTCAGCCACGGCCGGGCGGCGATCAGCGTGTGCATGCGGCGGCTGACGTGCACGTTGAGGTTGTCCCAGATCAGCACTATCGGTGCCCGCAGGCGCTGGTGGGCTTGGTCGAGGAAGGCGATCTAGTCGTCCTCGCTGAAACTGCCGCGTTTGCCTGTGCGGCCACGGTGCAGTCGGGGTTCGCCACATCAGCCGGCCCCGCTGTCCGGGCTTGAGGCAGACCAGAGCGGCGATCGAGACCCGGCCGGAGCCCATGCCACAGACCTCGACCACCGGCGTGTGCCCGCGCCGGGACCACGTCTTGGCCACCGGCGGTCGCATGACCTGGCCCGCCTCGTCCTGGAAGCAGATCCAGGCGCCCCGCGCCGCCGCTAACCTCTTACCGACGGCCACCGCCCGCGATGCCAGCCGGCGACAGCTTCCGGATCGCGTTCGACCGCCCGACGAGCGGGGACCTGCTGGCTGTACCCGATGCGATGCAGCAGATAGGACACCCCGCGCAGCGTGTAGGACACGCCGAAACGACGCTCGATCACCTCGACCACCCGCGTGAGGGTCCAGCGGGCATCGTCCCAGCCGTGTGGGATCGGACCTTCATCGAGCATCTCGGCCAGCTGTTTCAGCTGCTCAACGGAGAGTTTGCAGTCCGAACCGCCCGCCCCGGCCGACGCCAGAGCCTCCGTTCCGCCAGCAGTCCACCGTCGCCGCCACAGACGCACCGACTTCTCAAAACCCGCAGCTCAGCAGCGATCTGCACGGTCGGTACGGACCTCTCGAACATGGTCGCGGCCTGGATCCGGACCTTCTCACGCCGGACCCGAGCTGCCGCGTTCATGCCACCACCAGCCGAATACCTCGTACCCCCGGCCCACCGAACCCATCGACCCAGATCACGCCGACACGCCGACGGACGTCAACCTTTTAACCTCTGTAGCCGGTTCTGGATCTGGCCACGAACGACCAGCAGTCATCGGCGTACCTGGAATGGCCTCCGAACCAGTACCCCGACATGGGGATCGCGCTGCTCAATGAACTGCCGCTACCTTCCGGTGCCGGAACTACCAGTCGAGGGACCGTCGCTGGAAAAAGAGTCCCCCGGTGGGGCCGTCTGAGGGAAGCGTGGCAAGCCACACGAACGTGTCCGCAGCTTCCTCCGGCGTGGAGTTCGCCTTTCCGTATGCCAGGCGAGTGTCGACCTTTCCGGGCGAAGCGGCGTTCACTAGGACGCCATCGTCCTTGAGTTCAGCCGCAAGGATGCGGGTCAGGGCATTCACTCCGACTTTGGATACCCGGTAGGAGACACTGCCCGGCCCCAGTTCACCGAAGGTGCCCATGTGGCTGGAGACGTTCACGATCCTGCCGTACTTGTTCTTCCTCATCTCGGGGATGGCTGCGGTGCAGCAACGCCAGGTTCCCATGATGTTGGTGTCCAGGGTGGCGCGTACCTTCTCCAGGTCGGCGCTGGCTGCCGCCTGGCCACGGTCGATGGCGATGCCGGCGTTGTTGACGAGGATGTCCAGGCGGCCGTACTGGTAGCCAACGTCGGCCATGGCGCGAGCGACGCTGGCTGGATCGGCGATGTCGAGTTGATGGCTGGATGCGGACAGCCCTTCCGCGCATAGCTCGTCGGCGGTCCGCACGGCGGCGTCCTCAGCCCGAGCCGTGACGACCACGTCGGCCGAGCAGTGAGATGGCTGAGGAGAATCGCCGGCTGCGTAGGGAAGTGGCTGAGTTGCGGCGGGCGAATGAGATCTTGAAGGCCGCGTCGGCTTTCTTCGCGGCCGAGCTGTGCGCCACGTAGCGCTGAGTGATCGAGGAGGGTGAGAGACCTTCCCGCCGGGCCGTCGCAGCGGCTCGGCAGAAGTCTGGGGGCAGCCTGACCTGCGCAATGGCGGGGTGGACGGCAAGCGGCCCTGCCAAAAGCGGGACGTGCCGGGACTGCCAGACGGTGCGGGTTCGTCGAGGCGAGGCCAGTAGGTGTAACGCGAGTGAACCAGTGTCTGACGCTTCGTAACAGCGAAGCCGGCTCCAATCTGGTGGATATGGGCCGGTGAGCAGCGCACGACCCCGAGGCTTCGGCCGCCGGGGTGGACTCCGAAGCCGTTTAGCTCCGGCGGTGGGGAGGCCATGGTGAAGGTCTGCGGCGTAGCAGTGGCGATGCTGCCGGAGTAGAGCTGGGCACCTCCCTGGCTGATAGATCATGTGGTGAACGTGGGAACCGACCGGCGTCCGCCGGGTTCCGTCCTTCCCAAGCTTGGGGGCACCCTCTGGCATCGCTGCATGCCAGCTGTGCTTCAGCTGGCAGTACGGTCCGGAGCGACGGCCGCAAGCTTTAGTTGTACATCCTCGGCTGCTGGGTGCACCAGCGCCTGCAGGATGTCGAAGGCGCGCTGCCAGGCATCTCGGGCAGCGGCGGCATCCCGCAGTTCGTGCAGCCCGTCGCCCAAGTCAACCAGGGTCTCGGCCTCCTCATATTGGTCGGCAAGGCGATTGCGGAGGCGTACTGCCTCCTGCAATGGTGCCACCGCGTCACGGTAGCGGCCGAGGCGAATGATGGCGCGACCGAGTGTGTGTAGGGCCGCCGCCTGCCCGTCATCATCGCCGGTCGCGCGGCAGAGTTTGAGCGCAACTTGACACAGCTGGATGCACTGTTTGTGGTCGCCGAGGTATCCGTGTATGCGGCCGACGTCTGTCAGGCTACGTGCCTCCCAGGCACGGTTTCCAGTCTCGCGGTAGGTCGTCAGCGCCTGCTGTGCGTGGAGCAATGCGTCCGCGTACCGGCTCTGCCAGGCGTAGCAGCGGCCGAGCATCAGATGGCTGTGCGCCTGTCCATCGAGGTCGGCGAGTTGCTGGAATAGCCTTAACGCTTCCTCCTGGTGTCCTGCCGCCATCTCGTAGCGTTCCAGCCGGGCGTACGCGCTGCCGAGGATCCGGTGTGCCCGGGCCTGGCTGCGAGCGTCACCTTGCTGGCGGAGAGCTGCGAGTGCGATTTCGTTGACTGCGGCCCACTCATGCCAGTACCCGTGCCTGTAGAGGAACGTAGTTAGTGCCCAGGCGATCTGCCAGGCGTACTTACCGAAGTCCTGATGCTGAGCTGCGTACCGGACGGCTGCCACCAGCGTGGGCCGTTCGGTTGAGAGCCAGTCAAACGCCTTGATGTATTCAGCCAGATCGGGTTGGATGATTTCGCTCGCGGCGGGGTCGGGATCGATGGCTTCCCAGGAGTCGTCAAGGTGCCGGTCGGCGAGCACTGCGGTCCGTACATAGTAGTCGAGCATCCTGTGAACTACCAATTTCCGCTGTTCGAGGTCGTCCTCGATGTGTGCCCGTTCCTGGCCGTATACCCGGAGCAGGTCGTGCAGCCCGAACCGTCCGGCCTGACGCCAATCTAGGAAATGGGCACGGGTCAACTCATCAAGGATGGCATGCGTCCGGGATAGGTCTTCGCCAGCCAGGTTGGCCGCCGCGTAGGTGTCCAGGTCCGGTCCGGGGTGCAGGCTGATCCATCGGAACAGGGACGCAGCCGCAGATGTTAATCGCTGGTAGGACCACGAGAATACGGCACGGATGTTCACCGTGTCGTCGCCTGCGTCGAGTCCGTCAAGCAGGTGTGTGCGGGAGGTCAACTCGGATACGAGGTCGGACAGTCGCAACTCCGGACGTGTAGCGGCCCGGGATGCGACGATGCCCAACGCCAACGGCAGTCCGCCGCAGAGCCCAACTAGCGTCAGCGCGGCCTCGTATTCAGTCTCGATCTTGTGTGCACCGACGTGGCGGCCAAGAAGGCTAAGCGCGTCATCGTGGGGTAGTGGGGGGAGGGTAATCGACGATGCACCGGAGGACACGATCAGTCCGGCCAGGCTGCGTCGAGATGTGATCAAGGTGGTGCAGGTCGAACTGGCCGGCAACAACGGCTGTACCTGGGCCGCGTTTGCGGCATTGTCAAGCACGAGTAGTATCCGGCGTCCGCTGATGACCGAACGGAACAGGCCAGCCTGAGCCTCTGTCTCGACGGGGATCCGCTCTTTCCGGATTCCGAGCGAACCAAGTAGACTGCCTAGCGCCTCTGCGAGTGTGCATGGCGTCCCCGATCCGAACCCTCGTAAATTGAGGTAGAGTTGGCCATCGGGGAACCTCCCCTGTTCTCGGTGTGCCCATTGCAACGCGAGTGCGGTCTTGCCGATACCAGGTGAGCCAGTGATTACACATAGTGTCGCGGGACTCCCGTCGTTCCGCGCTGAGAGAATGGCGTCGAGCTGCATTAGCTCAGGCGATCGACCAACGAACGTCGACACTGGAGCAGGAAGCTGCCGCGGGACGACCTCCGTCACCATGTCTGCCTGCCACCGTTCCGTCAATTCCTGACCCTGCGCTGGCCGGGGTTGGAGCACGACCGTCACGGAATCCGCCCGCTGTATCACCTTCGGCTCCGGGGCACCGTAGGCGCGGCAGTCGGCGATGGTGGTTGGAATTCCGCTCCCCTCCCCTTCGAACATTTTGACAGCGGCTAACATGTGGGCTAGACGGAAGTTGCGGCTCCGGGATTCGCTCTCGAGTTCGGCAAGGTCGCTGGTAGTATCGTCGGTGATTTGCCGGCCGACCCATTCCCCGGCACTGGTGATTTCCAATCGGTCAATAAAGAGTCGTACATAGACACAACTTTGAACGTTTTCGTACCGTCGATGTACGACTGCGTTTGCGATGATTTCCCGTACCGCCATCATCGGGTAGCGGTAGATTGCAACCGACTGTACACCGCGTTGTGTCGTTGTCTCGCCCAAAGAGACTCTATCTGCGACAAACTGCCAGGCGGCGAGAATCTGGTCAAATAATGGCCCAGTGACTCGGACGATTTCACGTGGCGAGGTCCGTTCCCTGCCATGGTAGCGGGCACACTGGACAATTGCTGTCGGTAGTACTCTTTCTGGCGCTTGCCCGAAGAGTAGCAGCCCGGCGCGTGTCAAACTGGCTTCGGAGATCAGGTTCGCCCTGTTGAGGAAGTCATGGGGGGATAGCGAATCCGGATATGATTGCTTGGCTTCGTCCCGTAGTTGCACGCGGAACCGAGAGACCGCTTCAGGATTAAAGGTAGTCTCGGCGGTCGGCTGGTCGAGGAAGTGGTCGGTGGCCGGCCGCGTGGAGTCGCCCCCCGAGTTCAAGTTGGGTGGCGGAAAATGTGCGGACAAAGCTTCGACCAGGTCTGCGACGGCTCGCTGCGGATGCTGGTCGTACCGGGCGACCTTGGTGCCCAGCGACAGATGCTGGACATAGGCCTGCTCCTCCATCTGGACGACGTACACACGGCTTGTCGTAGATGCGTGCGCGGCGTTGACCAGCCGGTGCGCCCAGGAGCTGCCGACTGCCCGCACGGTGGCGCACAGCACCACAGGAACGCCGGTGGCCAACAGCTTGGCTGGTTCCTCGATGAGGGACTCGCCAACCATGATTGTCCCGTCATGGCTTACCGTGAAGCCCGCCTCCTCGAGCGGCTGCGTCAGGCGAGCGGCAAGGTATTCCTCTCCACGCGCGGTGACTAGATGAACGCAGCGACGCATAGACTCAACGCAGGGCCTGACAGATCTGGGCGACGCCGGCGTCCCAGTCTGTACGGAGGTCCGCGTACTTGATGTCGGCCAGGATGTCCGGCGGTACGCCTCCACTGAAAAGTGCTGGCAGAACCCTCACCGCTGCGCCGTCGAGCTGACGGGCTAGCGCCGACATCCACTCCCGGCTCATCCAAGGCGCTTGGACGCCGTGACCAGAGCAGCACAAAATGAGGTATGCCGCGCCGGAAAGGCCCGCGTTGATTCGTTCGACAATAGAGTCACCGACGGCAATCTCCCACTCGTCCAGCCATACCTGGTGTCCGCGCCGTCTCAACTGGACGGCGAGGCGGAGAGCGGCGTCGCTGTCGGTACCACGGTGGCTCACCAAAACCGTCGCCATCTCCTGCTCCTCCGACGCTGAGCGGGGTGGGGTTACGCCCGACAGTAAACTAACCCTGCAAGCTATTTCTGGCTGGCTTCTTCCGGGAGATCCTTCCCCGATGGGCCGAGGATACTCTACTGTCAAGCCCCGGGTTTGATGGAGAGTTGGTTAGCTGGTTTGGGCACCGTCGGCGACGGTGAGTGCGTGCGCTACGCCGCGGGGAACTGAGCGAGGTCATTGACCACCGGCTTAGCGTTGACAACGGCGACGCCGACCTGGTGCGAGGCCGGTAGCCGACTCCCCGACGTCGTTTGACGGCGCCGCACCTGCCGTTCGGTCCACGCCTGGCCTCAACGCTCACGCGCAGCACCCGCAACGCCGGGACACCCGTCGGGCGAGCGAGCGTTGGTGGCTCCTGTCGGCCATGCGACAGCCACCCGTCGGCCCGTCCCTTCCGTCGGGCTGCGGCAAGCTGGATCATCGTCGGATGCGCATCCGATCCTGCGTCCTCGCGTTGGCCGCCGCTGTCACTCTTGTGGCCAGTGGGTGCGGCAGCGAGACCGATAGCAGCCCCGCAGCCGATGCTCCGACCAGTGCCACGCCGGCCGCCGTGTCAACTTCGGCCGCCCCACTCGACGCGCAGGCCGTCCTGACTCGGCTCACCGCCGCGAAGGTGGGGCTGACCGGCGGTGCGGTGCAGACCGAGGACACCGACCCGAACGACCTGCTCGGTCGCCCTAACGGCTACCTGTCCCGAGCTTCGGCAGACATGCCGGGTGGTGACCCTGAGGGCGACAAGTACACCATTGATCGAGGCATGGTCATCGAGGTGTTTCCGACCGCAGCCGACGCCGACCGGCGGGCCCAGTTCATCCAGGACGCGCTCAAGAACATGCCGATCCTCGGCACCGAGTACCACTACCGCGCCGGTGGCGGAACGGTGCTCGTACGCGTATCAGGCAAGGTGAAGCCGTCGGTTGCCAAGAAGGCCGAAGCGGCTGTTGCCGCACTGTGAACGGCTCCGCACCGCTGCGCTGCCCGTCGCTGCCGGCCGTTGACGGAGGGTGGCAGCATACGGTCATGCGCCACCGCCGGCTGCTGCTCGCTGCGTTCTTCCTTCTGATCCTGGTGTCAGCGACTGCTTGCGGCGCTCAGGCCGAGCAGGAGCCGGCCGCTTCCTCCGAGCCCACGCCCAGGTCCAGTGAGGTGCTGACACCTTCCCCCAGCGCACCGGCTGCCCAGTCGCCTCCTCGCACCACGGCTCTGCCTGCTGAGCTGCTCTTCAGCGAGACGATGGTGCGCAGCCACGAGGTCAACAAGCACAACAAGGGCGGGCAGGCAAACGTCGAAATGGTCGCGGGAACGAACGACCTAACGACGCTGGAGCGCCTCGGGCACGAGTGCGTCGATGCCTTCCTACGCCAGCAGACGGCAGCCTTCTGCAAGGTGTTCGGCACTGATGCCGACTACCGGTCTCGTGACCTGCGTAAAGTCGGCGATTCCAACTGCTGGGCCTTCTACGTGGGGGTGCCCCTGACTGGCGGCGAACCGATCGTCACGGCGGGCGACGAGTTCGGATACGACGCCGAGCGCTGCCCCGGCAAGCTGTATCGGTGACTTCCGGGACTGCCAGCGTCTATCCACCTACCAAGCCCGTTGTACGCGGTGACGCGACACCGACGGCGACGAGGAAGCGGCGATGTTCAACGATCCCCTTCCATATCGTACGGACGTTCGACAGGATAGGCTTGTCGGGAGGTGATGTGGTGGCGGACCACAGTCCCATCGAGTGGACAGAGGCGACGTGGAACCCCACCACTGGATGCGATCGCATCTCCCGGGGCTGCGACAACTGCTACGCCCTCACCCTGTCGAAGCGGCTGAAGGCCATGGGCTCAGCCAAGTACCAGACCGACGGTGATCCGCGAACCTCCGGCCCCGGCTTCGGGGTCGCGGTACACGAAGACACCCTGAACGTCCCCCGACGCTGGCGCGATCCCCGGATCGTGTTCGTGAACTCGATGTCCGATCTCTTCCATGCTCGAGTACCGCTGCCGTTCGTGCAGCGGGTATTCGAGGTGATGCGCGAGACGCCGCAACATACCTACCAACTGCTCACCAAACGAGCCGCCAGGCTGGCGAAGGTGGCCCCGCAGCTGGACTGGGCCCCAAACATCTGGATGGGCGTCAGCGTGGAGGACACCACAGAACTCTCCCGCGTGGACGACTTGCGGCAGGTTCCAGCCGCTGTTCGATTCATCTCCGCAGAACCCCTGCTCGGCCCGTTGACCGACTTGAACCTAGACGGTGTCGACTGGCTCATTGCTGGGGGCGAGTCCGGACCGGCCCACCGACCAGTGGACCCGCTGTGGGTCCGGCAGTTGCGGGACCGGTGCGGTGACGCGGGGACGGCCTTCTTCTTCAAACAGTGGGGAGGCCGCACGCCGAAGGCTGGCGGCCGCGAGCTGGACGGACGCGAACACTCGGCCATGCCCGCGCGCATGTTCGCTGGCGTTTCGCCAAAGCCATGACCGCCGTACTCGCTTCGCGCAAGCTGGCACGGTCGACGGGTTTCCACCGACGAGGTTGCGATGAGACACTGACCCCTGACACTCGGTAGCCAGGGGGTGGGGATGCCGGTCAATGGTGAGGTGCCGTGGGAATGCGCGCCACACACGGGCGCCAAGCACGACATCTACCAGCGCTACCTCGAG
Organism: Verrucosispora sp. ts21; assembly: GCF_002879555.1. Lineage (NCBI taxonomy): Bacteria > Bacillati > Actinomycetota > Actinomycetes > Micromonosporales > Micromonosporaceae > Micromonospora > Verrucosispora sp. ts21. The sequence goes on from NZ_PNOZ01000008.1 coordinate 75,429, forward strand.
CGATGGTTTCCCATCCTCCTCGCCGGCTCTAAGGCTTACCCCTCGGTCACCTACGCCGAAGGCTTTTCGGGCCCTGGGATCTACAAGGGCGGCGAGGATGGTTCGCCAGTTATCGCGATGCGCGCGCTGGTCACCAAGGTGCCCAGAACCAAGGGCATCGCCCGCTTCGCCTTCGTCGACGACGACCAGCGCTGCGTCGACATGCTCCGGGAGACCCTGACGAAGGCGTTCCCTGAACGGCCACGCACCGACGCCGCCATGCCCGTGAAGATCGTTAAGGGCACTTGCGCCACGCGTCTGGAGGCCACACTCGACGAGATGCGCGCTTGGGGGCAACCGATCTTCGCCAACCTCGACTCCTGGGGTAACGCGCCAGTGCCGTATCGCCTCCTGCGACGCCTGGCCGCGAACGTCTCCAGCGAGGTCATCGTCACCCTGTTTCCGCAGCACTTCGTGCGCTTCGTCAGCGACCTCGGCGAAGCCGGCGACGCAGTCTTCGGCGGCGACCCGACTTGGCGAACCGTGGCAGACCTGCCGCCAGCAGCGAAAAGCCGGCACATCCTCACCTGCTACCGACAAGCTCTGCGCGCGGCAGGCTTTCCCTACCTGCTGGACTTCGAGCTGATCCCGAGGAAGGGACAACCGCTCTACCTGATCTTCGGCACCGGCCATCGCCTCGGCGTGCAGAAGATGAAGGACAGCCTCTGGGAAGTCGACCGTACCCAAGGCGTCGGCTTCCGCGATCCCCGCGACGAGCAGGCCGAGACGCTGTTCGACATCGACGAGCCACAACTCGGACCGCTGACCCGACTACTCACCCAACGACTCCGAGACAGCGGACCCGCCCGCGTCGAAGACCTGCGTCAGTTCACCCTGCTAGAAACGGTGTACCGACCCGAGCACGTGATCAGGGCACTGAAGCCCCTCATGGCCCACGGCGCACTCAGCGTCGAAAGCGGCGGCGCGCTGCGGCGCACCTCCCGCGTCTCCCTCGCCCCAGCCTCCGCCGTCTAGAGGGCGTTTTGTTTCTGCTGGTCCAGGCGTTGCGCCCAGCGGGCCGCCACAGTCAGCAGGCGGCGGAACTGCTTCCGTGCTGAAACAGTCGCGACTGTGCTGACAAGGTGCCGAACATCCGAGCACCATCGGAGCACCACACGATCAACTACCGTCACGCCCGACGTTCTGAATATCACTGAGTACCCGCTGGCCGCAGCTTGCTGCCGCGCGGGACAGCCCGGCCGAACCCGTATCGCCCGGGTCGTAGACGAATGCCACCAGGCTCGCCAGCGAACGGTGGTTCATGTAGTCCGGTAGTACATGTCGAGAAACGCCGCGTACCGATCGGCGTCGTACGAATCCTCCACCCAAGCAATCTCGTCGAGGATCTGTCGAGCCTCATCGGTGCACAGGCTTGCGAGGTACTCCTTCGTCCTGGCCACACCCGCTCCCAACATGAGTTCCGCATCGATGGCACCGGTCGCGTCCATGCTGGTGCGGCGGGCGCGATGAACCAGCAACGCGTCCTCGACATCATCGGCATACCAGAGCTGAACGGCGCAGATCCGCATCAGCTGCGTATTACCGGAGATGGTGCCCCTGCCAGCGTAGGTATCCGTCTCGTACCGGGTCTCACGGATGAGGACATCCCGAACGATCGGAACCTGGTCGGGGGCGACGCGCAACCCGTAGGCCGCCAAGTGCTGGTCGGCATCCCGCTCGTACTGATCATCATCATCCATCCCCACGCGCCGTGTGTAGCAGCAGCCGAGCGCCACCGGCCAGGCGACGCTGCCAAACGCCGGCACGAACGCGAGCGCAGGAGAGAAAGGCCGCCTGCGCAGAGGGAGTCCCGCCTCTGGCCCGGCGGTACAGTTCGTCCATGGCCCTGCCTGTCTTCTACGCACGGCCGGAACTCGTGGGCAGCACCCTCAACGTCGTGCCCGCCCCGGCCAGCTGGGACACGGCCGGGTCACTCGGCCAGGTCCGCTCCGCCGCGTTCACCGCCGACGTCTTGGCGGCCATCGCCCCGACAATGGCTGTCGTACCGGATCCACTCGCACTGCGCCTGGATATCGGGCTGCCGGACACGGTGCCCCTGCTCTTGCACAACGACCTCGACAACTACCTGTTCCCGCTCGTCCCGACGCTGACCAAGGGCACCCTGCGGCAGTTCGCCTCGGTATGGGCGACCAAGCAGCACGCAACGACATCCTCAGTCGCGGTGTGCCAGACCCGGCCCACCCCCGACCCCGGCGGGATGTACTCGCTACAGGTGCACACCACCGCATCGGCAACTACCACCACCTACAAGCGGCAGATCCACGACCAGATCAGCACCGCCCCACCACTTCCCGACGGCGGCATCGCCCTGCAACTCGCCTTCGTAATCGGTCCCCGCCGCGCCTGGCCCAACCTCTGGAAGGCCACGATCGACTCACTCGGCCCAATCCTCGGGCGAGACCCCGGCGCCCGCGAATGGGACACACGCGACGACCGAATAACGAACCTCGGACTGCACTGCACCACAGACCCGTCCGTGGGCAACCAGGTCACCATCGCAATCCGAGCCTGCACAACCGACACCCACACAGCCCCCTGACAAAACAGATCCAGCACAGCTGAGCCCCGCCCCTGCGCGCTGGCTGCCCGGCGAACGGGAGACGTCCGTTGGCGAAGCGGGCTCGTCCGCCGACGGCAGCCTGAACGCTCCGCGCCCACGCCACTCACGACGCACAGCCTCGGTTTCCTCCTCTGCCCGTGGCCGCAGGCAGACGACCTGCAAAGTTCCGCATCATCCCACGTTGGCCGGTCGCTGCGGCGGCTGCTGTGGTCGCAACCAGCCGTCCGGGCATCGGAGGCCAGCGGCGACATCCCCGCTCATTCGGGAAGCCTCACCGCCGCACATCGTCGCCCGTACCGGGGCGGCCAATACGACAGGCAGGTCGGCGCGTTACAGCAGGCGGAAGTCGTCCGGTGTTGCCCACGCGGATGCCCGGGGCACGCTCACGGAACTCCGCGTGATCGACGGATCATCGAAGCTTGTGGACTTGCAACCCGGGTGTCGGGCTCCGCCTGAAAGTTCAGCCGGCGTTGACACCGGAGACGTGGCTGCACCCGAGCATGCTCCACTGGCGCCATCACCAGCGCCCAACATGGCCGTGACCTGCGGTTGTAAGGTTGCGTAAGAACGTGTGAGGTCTTGTAAGCATCGACACCAGCACATCTGCCCCGTGCCGCTCTTACCGTCGGTCCCACCACAGAGGATCCTTACGGCGAGGAGACCGGGCATGCCACGATCTGCTGCTTGCGCAACCGTTGTCGCCACGTGCGGCACTGTCCTGATCGCGGTGGCACCGCCGGTCACGCTGTTCCTGACCGGGGTCGTCTCCCTCACGGCGCCGTCACCGGAGCAGCTACGGGCGTGGCTGCAGCAACCCCTCACCACCGGCTTCGTGGCCGCACTTCTGCAGATCAGCGCATGGCTGCTCTGGACATTGCTCGCCGCCACCGTGTCCCGCCGCGTGTATCACACCTTCGCCCGTCGGATCCGGTGGCGCATCGCGCTTCGGCTGCCCACCCCTCTGCAGGGTCTCGCGGCAGCGTTCTTCGGCGCCACCGCCGTGACCACCGCCGCGGTCCCCGCTATCGCGCACGCCACCTCCGCTACAGGCGCCGTCCCACTCGACCCGGCGCCGCCAACCGTCGACGAAGCAGTCAAAGAACAGGGAACACGCGAGCCGGCGACGCCGATCTACACGGTGCGACGTGGCGACACCCTGTCCGCCATCGCCGACCGCTTCCTCGACGACCCCGACCGGTGGCGGGAGATCTACGTCCTCAACCGCGGCACCCAATACCCCCACATCGGCGGCAGCCTCAAAGACCCGAACCTGATCCGCCCTGGCTGGACCCTCGACCTGCCCGCCGTACACACCACCCCACCCGAGACGCCAGACAAGCAGACTCCCACCAGTCCCTCCACGTCGGACACACCACCGTCCGACACCTGCGTCGCGCCATCACCCTCGCCCACGACACCTCCGCACCACACGCCCAGCCCCGCGTCGTCGGCAGCTGCCGCCGATCCGTCCACCACCCCGCCACCGGACAACTTTTCAACCCCCTCGACTGGCTGGATTCGGATCACCGGGGGCGCGATGGGAGCTGGCCTGGCCGCCGCCGTCATCTACGCCGTCACGAGAGCACGCCAGCGCGGCGGCCACCAACACCAGCGCCCGCCCGCCACCAGCCCGCCCCCGCCAGACACCCGCCTGGCGTTACCCCTGGCCGCGTCGACCCGCCTCCGGCAAGGTATGCGGCACGCCGCACCGCAACCGCAGGATGACCCACCCGAGCACCGTGCGGCCGCCGGCACCGACACCTCCGTAGACGCGACACCCTCGGCGTCGCCCCGCAAACCCAGCGGCGCGGAACTGGCAGGTGCCGGCACCCTCCCGGTCACCGTGGGCCTCGGCCTGGACGGACCTGCCGCCCCGGACGCCGCCCGCGCACTCCTGATCGCCACCCTCACCGCCGGTGACGACACACCGGACGGGCAAGGCCGCGTCATCATCGCCGCCTCGACCCTGACCACACTGCTCGGCGCCGCCGCAGCCGACCTCCCTCCGATGTCGCGCCTCACCGTCGCCCCGACGTTCGCCGTCGCGCTCACGCTCCTCGAAGAGGAAATCATCCGCCGCAGCCGCATCGTCGCCGACCAGCAGGCCGCCACCGTCGACGCACTGCGCGAGGGAGAACTCCTCAGCGAACCGCTACCGCAACTACTGCTCATCGCCGACGTACCCGACCAGCCCTGGCACACCCGCCTGGCCACCGCCGTCCGCCTCGGCAGGAACGTCGACATCGGTGTCGCCCTGATCGGCGCCTGGCCCGCCGGCACCACCCTCACCGTCTCCGCAGACGGCACCACCGAAGGCGGCGACGGCGAACGCCTCGCCGTGCTCGACCCGACCGCGACGACCACCATCCTGACCACGCTCGCGCAAGCCCACCACGACGCCGCACCCTCCACCGACCGGTCCACGCCCGCCGCCCGTCCCCAGCCACAGCCCGCCACACCTGCCACCGACGTCCACGCGGCCGACGAACCCGAAACCCGCAACCCCGCGCCTGACCCTCCCGCCCCGCACAACGAAGCCGCCACCGACCCGTCCGACGCCACCCGGCCCACCGAGAGCACCTCCGTACGGCGAGTCCACGCCCGAGTCCTCGGCACACCCGCAATCCTCGGCCCCGACGGCGATCCCGTCCGCGGCCTACGCGCCAAGAGCCTGGAACTATTCGTCTACCTCGTCGTCCACCGCGACGGCGCCGCCCTCGACGACATCATGGAAGCCATCTGGCCCGACGTGACCGTCTCCCGCGCCGCCGAACGCCTCTCCACCTGCGTGGCCAACCTGCGCAGCGTCATCCGCTCCATCGCCCACACCAACACCCCACCCACCGCCACCGCTGCCAAAATCGAACCAGTGATCAACACCGGTGGCCGGTACCACCTCAACCCGACCCTGCTGCAGGTCGACTGGTGGACCGTCGAGGACGCATACACCCGACTCGCCACCGCAGCCGACGACGCCAGCCGCCTGGCCCTCCTACAGACCGCGATCGCCGTCACCAGCGGTGGCCTGGCCGACGGCAGCGACTACGAATGGATCGACACCGACCGCGAGCACACCCGACGCCGGCTGGTCAAAATGTACGCCCACGCCGCCGGACTGCACGCCGATCGTGACCCCGCCGCCGCGCTCGCCCTCTACGACGCCGCCTGCGCACTCGACCCGCTCTCCGAGGAACTGGCCCGCCGCGCCATGCGCACCGCCGCCCGCCTCGGCGAGGCCACCGGCGTACGGGAACGTCTCGCCGTCCTGCGCCGAGAACTCGACGACGCCGGAATCACCATAGACCCGGCCACCGAGGAACTGGCCGCCACACTGCTGCGCGACCTGCCCAACTCGTGAGCATCCCCATCGTGCGCCTGGTGGACGCGACCAAGACATACCGCCGCCACGGGACGTCGCCATCCTTTCTGTCGGACCTTGCTGAGGATTTCAGTTGGCGGGCCGCCCAGCTGCGGAGTGAAATGTCTCCGCACCCCTTGTCACCGAAGACCGTCCCGCTGAACATTTCCGTGTGCACACAGTGCTGCCACGCTGGTGAGCCCAACCCCCGCGCCGCCTACGGCCCACCCGGCCAGCGCAGCTTCCCGAAGCAGGACGGTGCGGGCTCGCTCGCTGGCGAAGTCGATGTCGGCGAGGGCCAGTCCGTCACGTCGGCATCCGGCTCGACGCGGCCGACGCGCCGACGACTGAGGCGCCGCCGTCGTCCATTGACCGGTGGCGGCTGGCCGGGCGCCGGGCGTACCCCCGCTCGGGCTGGAGGATCCCCGGCCCGTACGAGCGGCGTACCGCACGTCGCGTGCGTCAACGCAGGAACGTACGTGCGCGAAAGCCCTGATCAGCGGCTTGGTGTGAGTTTCGCCCGTTCGGTGGTGGCCCTAGTCGTACGCGCGTACCGTATGTCAGGACTGCAAAACCCCAGCGAGCTACTGTCACAAGGCGGAAACCGCACGTCAGAGCCGCCGGGACGATATCGCGTAACACGACGTTCGCCAAGTTGGGATCTGGGGTTCCCTACTGTCGAACGGCGCTTTATGACAAGATGCGGGTGCTGTCGACGTGTCGCAGTAGAAGTTGGAAAACGAAGAACGCTCCACCCTCTGGCCGCGAACCTTCGAGTGGAGCGCCCTTCACCGGTCCTGTAGCCGTGCCATCAAGGCGCGGCTACAGCCCTTTCCAGAGGCGGAAGAGGTTCACCAGCAGCGCCGCGCCCTGCATCGCAGGACCGGCCCACCGGCGGGCCTTCCGCCAGCTCCACCGGTGGGCGGAGCCTCTGGAATGGGGACACTGACATACATGCCGGCGACCCCGACGGGACGACTGGTTCGGCATGACGGACCTCCTTTCCCCGGGGACTCGACTTCGCACCCGGACGTCCTGGGGACGACCCGAGTTGCTCCCGAGCGGGGAGGAACATCAACCGAAGTAGCATCCTACTGGTCCGCACGCCCCGTGTGCGCAGCACTGCGCGGACGCGTAGCCGGCCACTACCCCGTGTGGACGTTTCCGCAGGTAGAGGCCCCCCGGCGGTGATTCAGGTCTCGAGCCAGAGGTGGGCCAGACGTCACCCCGGGTCGACGAGATGCACCCACGCACTGGGTCCACGCGAGCAGTTTGACCTCGTCCTCGAGATCAAGGCGGGCACGCTCGCGCTGGAGCCCTTCGAGCCCACGCTGGTGCACCCGTCCAGCAGGGGCGCGGCGACCGTGGGGATGTTCTTGCCGACGTAGCTGGCGCGGAACGGCAGCCGCCGTCGGCCGGCGAGACACAACCGCAGCGGCTCGCCTACTGTTCGCGCGGACCCGGGGGTCGAGCCCGTAAGCCGCCAGTCGGCAGGTGAGCGAGCGGGCAGACCGGGGCGGCAGGAAATCAGGGGGCCTGCCGCCCCGGTTCACCCGGGACGGGAGGCGCGGCATGGGAGTCCTGCTGGCAGACGGCCTCTACCAGGTGCGAAAGCGGCAGCATCCCGCCGAGCGGGACGCCCACGCCACCCCGATCCCTCGGCCCGGACAACGCCTCGGTCACCGACCCGACGCCCGGCGGCGCGGTCGAGCAGCCCGACGGGCCGTGGAAGTGGCGATTCGACCCGGCTGTGTGGTCGGTCCGCGCCAGCGACACCGTGGCCGTGGTCGACGACGTCCGCACGTGGACGGTGACCGGCATCCCCGGCGGCATGAAGTCCCTGGCGTGCCCGACGTCGACTACGTCGAGGTGCAGGCCTGATCGTCCCGCCGGAGGTGGATCGTGGCTACCCGGTTCCGACCGCGTAACGGGCTTGAGCAGATCGTCGCCGCGATGGTCGCCCGCAAGGTGCAGGCCATTACCGACGAGGTCGCCGACGTCGCCCGGGACAACGCCCCGGCACGAAGACGTGGCGGACCGTCGGGGACGAGGAGGTCCGGCCGGAGCACCGCAAGGCGCACGGCTAGGAGGTGCCGGCGAACCTGCGGTTCGTGTGTGGACAGCCCCGACTACGACCAGGCGCACTGCGGGGCGCGCCCCCGAAGCAGCAGCTGCCCGCCGCCCGGCGTGGCCATGACCTCGCCGACGGTCTCCCCGACCCCGGGGTCCACGCCCGCACCCAGGTGCCGACCTCGATGAACCGGCCGCGGTGGTCTCGAGGATGGTCGTCCTCGGCGCAGTCTTTCCGGAGGGCCCATCGGGGGCAGCAGGATGGTCACGGCCAGGATCGTCCCGGCCGGCGGGGCCCTGCGTCCCGGCGTCACGTCGGTGGCGGCCCCTACGCTCGCAGCTGAGGCACCACATCGAGGACGGAGAAGGCGTGGACGGCGAGGTCTGGGGCGAGGCGAGCGTGTCCTTCCCCGATTGGAAGGGCACGGCGCAGCTGGACGAGCGGATGACGATTCCGTGGCAGGGGCTAGGGCGAACGGTCGGGCTCGACACTGACGAGTGGCAGCTGGTCGGGTTCAGCATCGGCGGCGGTGAAAGCGGCTACGACCTGCGGCTGGTCGCCACGCCCCGTGACGTGTGGGAGAAGACCCAGCCCGGTGACGAGATCGAAGTAACCGAGTTCCTTGTGCACGACGTCGACCCGCTCGCGCTCCTCCAGCAGATGACGCACATGTTCGAGTTGAAGATGTACCGCCGCGGCGTCGACGGCCGCCAGGTGCGGGTCCGGGCGTTGTCCGACCTTCCCTCGGAGCTGTTCGTCGAAGAGAACTTCGGGCCGCAGCAGGACTAGCTATCCCAGGCGCCGGGCCTCGCTGGACGTGGCGGATGACGGTGCGCGTGGAGATCCCCAGCACCCGGGCCGCCGCGGTGTGGTTCCGCTGGCTGACGTACACCACGTGGTCGATCGCGGCCGCCCGCTCGGCGACGCCCAGCTCCCGGCCCGGGTCCGCCGGCCGGGCGGCCCGGCGCACGATCTCGTGGTCGACGTCGACGCTGGACCGCCACGGCTCGTCGGCGAGCGGCTGCCACCCGTGCTTCGCTGCGGTGGTCTGGGCATAGGTGGCGGCCCGGCCGGTGGGCGCCGGGATGCACAGCAGCTCGTCGTACAGGTCGGACTACGCGACGGCCAGGTCGTCGGTGATCCGTTCCCGCTCGCCGTGGGCAATCGCGGTGAGGGTCATGATCCGCGGTCGAGCCGCTCAGCGAGGTAAGACTCCCAGCCGGTCGCCACCAACTGCCGCAGCAGCTCGGCGACCGGCTCGGCGTCGGCCATGCGCGGCTGCCATTGGCCGTAGACGCTCAGCCGGTCCCGGTGCCGGCCAGGCCGCTGAGTTACGGCCCGGTGAGAACACTGCCCGGTTGGCCAGTTCATACGACCGGTTCTCCAAGCAGGAGTGACCTTGCGCGGGCCCGGAAACCGAGATCGAGCCCTGTCGTGGTGACGAGGAATCCAACCACGTCGGCGGCCTGCTTCGCGGCCAGTTCATCGAAAAGGCCGCCAAGGTCCTTCGGTTCGACACGCTCCTTGAGGGCCATAGCTGACGTGACGACCTCAAGGAGCCGCAGAGCGGGCAGCACGCGGTCCGGGCGGCGCATGATCCGCGTGACCAGTTCCAGCATCTTGGGGTAGTAGCTCGGGAGGGGGTCCAGGTCGACTTTCGCAGGCAGCGCGCCAGCGTCGCGCAAACCGACCAGCATCTGCGCTAGATCCTGCTTCTCCCGCAGGCCCACCGCTCCTCCATGCAGGTACTGGGCCAGCCCGCGGTCGGGATTTGCCATATGCGCGGCCCGAATTGCGTGGATGCCATGGCTGACGGTGATCAAGTACAGCCAGGCCAAGTCCAGGACCAGCGCAAGGTGGTGTGGGCTACGAGGGTCTAGCAACTCGGCGCAGCTGCGAAGCTGCTCGACGAGCTGCACAGGATTCCGATACTCGTCGTAGAGCCAATAGTTGAAGTTCCGGTAGTCCAGCAGCGGCTTGAGCCTCTTGTCGAGGCCGACGAAGGCCGCGCTTGCGCCAACCGCGCGATCGCTGTCGAACAGCCAGGAGACTGGTCCGTTGCCGAGGGGCAGGTCGGAGGGGTGCAGCGCCTCCAGCCGGGAGAGGTCATCCTTCGTCAGCGCCGTGATTCCCAGCCGACTGGCCAACTGCCGTGCAGCGTCGGTGACGTTCGAGTCTCGAACCATGTAGGCGTCGTCGGCGGCAAAGAACTCTGTGACTCCCCGGATCCAGAACATCCGACCGGTGGATCCGTCCTTGGTTGTCTTGCAGTCAACGATGGCGCTATGCACGCGGGACCCGATGATGCCGATGCCGAGCACGTCGAGATCCGTGAAGGACTCCGGCTGGCTTGTGCGCCGCCCGCGATCCTGGGTCCGCTCCTGCTCGAGGGCCCAGACACCTCGCAGTTCCACGTTGAGCCTGGTCGTGTACCCCATTCTCCAGAGCAGCCGGCGAGCGGCGACCTTCAGACCGAGATCGTGCTGGCTCATCGGAGCTGCCCCTTCCCGAACGCCTTGTCAATCACGCTCTGCCACTTCTGATCAGGAATGGCCGCCTTGCCTCGCAGGCGCGACAAGGTCTGCATCGGCGCGGTGAAGCGCCCGTTGACGACAAGGGCGGCTCGCGCCTGGTCCTCACCGACTCGCCCGGCCAACGGTTCTCCGTGGGTAATCAGGTCCCGAGCGATCGTCAACGCCTCCCGGTTGTCCGGGGTGTCGATGAACCGGGGGGTTACCCAGCTCCCGCCCGGCCGCAAGTCGGCGTCGAAGGCGAGCAGGCCGGCGGCATGCATAAGCCGGTACTGACGCCGGTGCGCCTGGTGGGGCACCAGGAAGCCGCGTCCGGGGTCCAGGAGCTTGTCGATGATCGCGACCATTGCCTCTTTCGTTAGGCTGTTGTACTCGCCGTAGTACTGGCCACAGCGCAAGCAGGCCAGCATGGCCAGCGCCTTCTCCAGAACGGGCTTCCGTGCCCGCAATAGCTGCGGATCAAGCACGTACGGCAGCGTGGCGAACGGCTGTGACAACCCGCTTCGCAGCTCCACAGCCGGCGCCAGTAGCAAACCCCGGGCAATCGCGTCCTGCAGGACGGGTTGGGCTTCGGTGACGGGCATCCCTTGTTCGTTACGCAGCGCGGCAAACGCCAACGCGAGCTGCTCCGATCCATGCTCCCGCACGAGATCCGAGATCAGCTCAGGATTCTCGAACCCGAAGAATGGGGAGTAAATGACATCGCCGTCGAGGAGTGAGACCTTCTTCACCAGCTCGGCACGCTCGCCGACCTCCAGCAGGTTGGGCACGACCGAGGTGTCGAGCCCGAGCCGATCGGCCAGGCCGTCGATAGGCACCGGGGCATCGGCGAGATGGTGAACTAGCACGATCATCTGCTGCTCGACCTCCGTCGGTGACCTGTCTCGCCAGGCCTCCCCGAGCATTGTGTAGAGGTCGTCGTAGTACGGGACGTTCTCGGTGAACTTGGTGATCTTCCCGCCAGCGCGCTGGACGCCCGCCACGAACTCGACTTCATCGAGCAGCGCAATGACCTGGTCGAACGCGAACTGATTGACGTCGAGCTGCTCCGCGGCGAGAGCCCTGAGCGCCTGAGCGTCGCTGATTACGTCCTGGCCACGGACGAGCGCGGCGAGGCTCGCCGCCATCCCGATCAGCTGTGTGTCGGCGAGCTGCGTAAGGCTCCCGGAGTTCGGATCCAAGTTGCGCAGGCCAGAGTGCACATCCTGACACCGAAGTCCCTCGTCGAACCTCTCCACGTCCGCCTCCCCGTCGACGCCGGCTGACAAGCCGGATCATTCTGGCAGGAGGAGCCGAGCCAGGCACGTCGCGTCCCAGACGGCCCGCGTGAAGTCGACGAAGCGTGCGTCGCAATGTCCTCTAGTCGGCCGGATCTCGGTGGAGGCCTCGCGGGCGCGGCCGGTCCCCGCGTGGTCAAGATCTGGACCGGGAAAGCCGGCGGCCCCGCGACCCTTTTGCTGCGGGCGCTGACCGCCGACCCGCCGCCGGACGATACCGCGGGCTGGAACGACGTGGTCGAGGTTAGCCTGTCCGCCCCGAGCGGCGCGGTGCGGGCGATGGCGCTGATGGCCGATCCGCCCGCCGACCTGGGGCCACTGACGGTGGCCGGTCCGGGCTCCTATCGACTGCGGGTACATGTGCGCGGCCGAGACGCTGTGCCCGACGAGTCCGTGTCCGCCCCGGTTGAAGACTATTTGCTCGTAGCGTGGCCGGCCCCGCACGAGCCCGAACGGATCCTGCGCCAAACCGACGCCCACGGCGCTGAGGTGCGCCGGGTCGAGGCCGCCGTGCCGTCTCCGCCCACACCGCCGCCGCCGCGGGCCGACTCGCTCCGCGAGCAACGCCGCCGGGCGCTGCGCCAGCTCGGCTAAGCCGAGCGACCGGCGCGCCCGGCAGCCCGGTGAGTCGGGCCTGCGCAGAGGGAGAGGCGGCGGCCGCTGGGGGCTGGAAGCCTCATCGTGGTGGTGGCGCAGGGTGCGGCGCTGGCAAGATCTTCAGCATGCTCGTCACCCCGTCGCCCGGCGCCCACGCCTCCCGTGTCCTCGACCTGCTGTTCCAAGCTAAAACCACGATCACGAACCATCACGGTGACCTGACCGGCTACCTGAACTGGGCGAACGAGAACGCCCGGGTCCTGCGTAACCAGGTCCAGCCAACCGACATCGACCGGCTGATCTTCACACCGCGGTTCTGGCGACTGGCCGAGATGGGCGACCGACGCGACCAGTTCACCCGTGACCTGCTCAACGCCGAACTCACCGAAAGGGGCGAGATGTGGGAGCGGGCCTGGACGGCACTCAAGGCCGAGATCAACCGGTGGTCCTCGGACGCATATCCCATCGTGGTGGACACCAGCGTCTTCATCCACCATCCCGACAAGTTCCGTGACATCACGTACGCAGAGCTGCTTGGCGTCGCGTACGAGGAGGTGCGCCTGGTCGTGCCTCGCGTGGTGGTCGACGAGCTAGACCGGCTCAAGGAGTCAGGCAACCAGCAGAGCCGGTGGCGCGCCGGGCACACCCTAGGCGTTCTGGACGAACTACTGCTCCGTCCACGGTCACGTGTAACGATCCGCGAGGCCGACAACTACAACGAGGTCGCCAACGCCGGCGGCACGCCACACGACAAGGTCACCATCGAAGTACTGTTCGACGACGCGCACCACGTGCGGCTCGACGACAACGACGACGAGATCATCGACCGGACACTCGCGCTGCAGGCCTACTCCAGGATGCCCGTCCGGCTGCTGACCATGGACAACAGCATGGCCTTCCGCGCCCGGATGCTCGACCTGCGTGTCCTCAAACCCACCAAGGACATCGGCGACGAGCCGGTCAAGCGGCAGCCCAAGCCGACGGTCAAGACCATTGCGGCGCCGGCCCGGTAGCGCGGTCGGACGTGGCGATGATCGCCCGGGGCTGATCGCGCTGGTGACGCCGACGGCCGCAACCATCTGCTTCGTGACGGAACTGGGGCAAGGGCGGCCGCATGGAGGCCGGTCCCGACACCAGTAAGGCCTGACGGTCAGCTCGACGGCACACACGCTCAGCGCGCAGTGCCGGCCGCCGAGCGGCAGCCTGCGGCGGCGCATCTGGCAGGCAGAGCGGCGATGCATCAGGCACGCCGACGTGCCACGAATACGTCGACCGGCTCGCCTACATCCCATGCGTTGATCGCCAACAACAGCGGCAACGTGGCGACCGCGCCCGGTTCTGAGTGATCCGCAGGAGGCATTTTCGACTCGGACCGCCGCCCCGCTCTGGTTCACTGTCCGGATGGAGATGGTCTTCCATGCCCTGGACCACGCCGCCGAGCGGCTGCGGCGGTGGCCACCACCGCTCGACGCACTCGGTTGGCCTCCTCGGCCAGTCCAGGTCGGACTCAGGAACCCTCCGGAGGCGGCTTTGAGAGCAACGCACGACGCCGGGCGCGAGGGGCACTCAAGAGATCACGCATAGCCTCTCGTGCATCGTCACGACGAGCCTTATCCCGGTGCAGGACGGCTACCACAGCACACAGGAAGACCGGATCAGCGCACTTCCTAACCAAAAGTCCTACAGTGGGCAGACCCAGAACCGCCGCGATGGCGATCGGGTCAGTTGGTATCCATGACCACACCGGACTACTCCCTGACAAGAGGCGGGAGCGCCTTGGATCAGATGGTCAAGGGCTCCCAGCGGACAAGATCGACTGAAGTCCGCGAACGTCCTGGTGCTCGGCTGCGATGACTTTCAATGGAGCGGACCACCTCGGTAGACACGTGCACAACCCGGGTAATCCTCTGCATCGACAGGCCGAGGATTCGTCGGATGACGATCTTGACATGCCGCGCCAGCATGCGCCCGATGTCAAGGCGAGACCAGAGTCGCGCCAATTCCGCATGAGCGTCTGTCGCAACGTGATCGACAATGAGGACCCAGGTCTTGCCGGCACCGACACTGCCCGATGTGAGACTGCGCCTCGCGATGTTGCCACGAAGCCGCTCCACGGTTGCGGACTCGGTCAGGTCCCGCTCAGCGCGTGACAGTTTCTTGGGGAGCGATCGGAAAAGGTCCTGGTGCAGCCCGTCGGTCCCGGCGAGCCACGTCCGTTGATCCAAGTCAACAAGTGCGGGGAGGACGTCTACCTCAGCACCATCGGTAGAGAGGTCGATCTTGAAAGACTTACGGGTGGAGGTGGCGGGGTGCCGGTACGCCCGCCCCAGAGCTTGGAGCAGCAGGTCAACGGGCCGTATCGGTGAGACATAGCCATCTACCGCAGCGCCCGTGATCTTGTCGTAGTACTTGGTCAGCTTGCTAGAGACCCGATCGGCGACCTCGGGCTGAGCCAGGAGCGTTGTGACGTCAACGTCCGCGCGACTGAGTCGCTGCGCGCGGGTATACCGCCCAAGCGAGTCAGTGGCGTACGGCATGTAGCCAGGGTAGCGGGTCAATACGACAGTCGATCAGGTGTACGAACGGTCCTCGCCTCTGCGTCGAGATACCCGGCACCATCGACACGGACGCAGTGGCCCCCGCCATCGAGGTGCTCAAGCAGGTCAGGGGAGGGTGCGCCGTCAAACTCGACGAACATCCAGCCGTCGGTCCGGCCCGCTACTCGTTGAGCCATCTGGGCCAGAGCGGGTCGTCCGGCACGATCGCTGACGAAGATGTGCAGCTCGACGATGCAGCCCATCGCCGTCCCCGCCGTTTGCTCGACGAGCCGTAGCTCCTCGGTATCAACATCGCCGCCCGGTGCGCCGATGACGTACCCGTAAGGCAGACCCTGGCTGGAGTACCAGTAGCGCGGATCGGGCTCGTACCGATGCAGCCCCTCAGCGATCATCTCCTCAATCACGATCGACTCGATCCGCTCGGTGTCGTGAGGAGCCAGGATGCTTAACGCTGTTCCACCCATGGCAACGAGTAGATAGCATCCGACGTCCTGCAGCCGCATGCGGTGACACGCGGCCAGGTCCTGCCCATCCATCAACAGCCCCATGACTCCTTCCGTGCTGATTCATTTACTGTGAGTAGTTTGCTTGGGTGCAAAAAGGGGCTGCCGCGTCTCACGGGCCCGTCGTCGCTGGCGTCGGTGCGGTCAGGTCGATGCCACGGATAGCGAAGAAGTCGACGGGGTCAACGGCGTTGGCATCGATCGCGGGCTGGCCGGTGTGGGTTTCCAGATGCAGGTGGGGTCCGGAGGAGTGGCCGCTGCTGCCGACCTGGCCGATGACCTGACCGACGGTGACCTGCTGGCCTACCTCGACCGGTGGGCGGCGCAGCATGTGGCAGTACCGGGTGACCGTCGAGTCGGAGTGCTCCAGCTCGACGAACCAGCCGCAGCCTGCGACGTTGACCGGATGCCCGTCCACGTCACAGGAGTAAGGGCTGCCGTCACGCAGGTGGGCGTCGCAGACCACGCGGATGACCAGCCCGGTGGCGGCAGCGTGGATCGGGGTGCCCTTGGGTGCGGCGATGTCGACGCCGTCGTGGCCGGGCCGGCCTTCGGTGCGGAACCCGGACCCCAAGCCTCCCTGGACCGGCTTCGTCCAGCCGCCGACGCTGACGCACGGCGCACCGGAGCCGCCCGAGTCGACCGGCCCGCCGGCGACGAGCCCGACGAGGAGTGCCGCGTCGTTCTCCCACGGTGCGTAGGCGTCCGGAAAGGCCGACTGCTGCACGGCCTGCGCGGCGACGGTCAGCGGCATCAGCTCCCAACCGGCGATGGTGACGAGCTTGCGGTAGAACGCCGCCGCCGCGTACTCGGGATCCATGATCTGCACCGGTGTGCCCCAACCCTGGCTCGGCCGTTGCTGAAACAGGCCGAGGGAATCGTGGTCGTTGCGGTCACCGAGATGGCCGAGATTGCGCAACCCGGATTCCTGTAGTGCGGTGGCCACTGCGATCACCTGACCTCGCAGTGGGATCCCTTGCTGGACGCCGACAGTAACGATGACCTGCGCGAAGTGCCTTTGCTCGACGTCGTAGCGGCCGATCGCGCCGCCTGGGGCGGCGGCCACCGAACAGGCCGACACCGCCCCGGTGAGTGCGATCAGACCGGCGACGCACAGGAACGCGACGCCGACGACGACCGAGCCGACCAGGGCGATGATCCGGCTGGTCATGCGAGGATCCTGATGAGTGCGGGCATGATGTTTCCTCTCGAGATGGATGTGTTGGCGGGTGATCTGTCGTGCCAACGGCGGATGTCTCTAGTGGTTTGTGGCGCGAAGGCTCGCTGCGCCGGGTAGGGCATGGCGCTGCCGGCGTACACCGCCGAGAAAGTTCGCTCTCTATTCAGTGCGGCCATGACTCCGCCTGTGGCAACCACCTCGGGGCTGTTGGGGTTCTGCGCGGTCGACGTCGACCCCGACGCGATCACGCCGTAGATCGCCGGGCTCGGTCTGCCCTTCGTCACCGTGGACCTGGCGTTGCGCGCCGACGGTGTGTGGAGGGTCGTCGAACTCGGCGACGGGCAGGTCAGCGACCGGTCCACCACCCATCGCACCCGAGACCCTGATCGCCGCCCTGTCGACCCGTTGATGCTGGGCGGCGCTCCTGCCTGCCGCCGCCCGACCGCGGCGCTGGTCGGCTGCGATGGTCAGCTGGCCGGGCGAGGGCCATGCCCGTTGCGGGCAGCCAACTGCGCGATCCGGTCGATCAACGTCAGCGGCGAGTCGAGAAGACCACTGGCGCCGGTGCGGCGGATCCACTGCACCTGCCGCAGAGAGATGCCGTGCCGGACGGCGAACTCGGCCAGTTCGACGTCGGGGTTCGCCTTCAGCTCGGCCCACAACTGCCGCCACCGGTCGTAGGACGCCTGGTCCTGCGGCACCCTGCGCAACACGTCGGCCGGCGGCATCGGCCCGGCCGGCAACCCGGCGGTGGGGGTCTGCGCGACGTCCGGATCGGCCTCGAGGATCGGCGCCGCCGGTGGTGCCAGGTCGGCGCCGATGACACTAGCCCAGCCGGGCACGTCGGCGTGGGCGGTGAGCGCGGCGGCGACCGCGTCGAGGTCGAGGGTGGTGGCGGCGATGTCGGCCCGGACGGGGTCGTCGTGCCGGGACCGGATCAGCGTCTCCACGTGGGTGGCGAGGGCGGCGCGGCGTTTTTCGTCACGCAGCTGCCGGCGGGCGAGGTCGAGGGCCTGGTGCAGGGGGAGCTGCTGCGCGACGGCGAGGGAACGGGCGCGGCGGGTGACGGCGGGCTCGCGCCACCACTGGACGATGCCGAAGACCGGGGCGGTGTCGGCGAGTTTCCCGGCCGCGCGCAGCGCGTCGCGGCGTCGGGCGGCGCTGTGCATCAGCCAGATCGCGTAGGCGAAGACTCCGAGGCCGCCGAAGACGACCGCCAGGTACGCCACGTCGGCGTGACCGATGATGTTGATCGCGACGCCGATGGTGACTGTGGCGGCGGACAGGATGCGCCACCCGTAGGCGGCTTCGCCGAGGCGTTGCCGCCAGTCGGCGAAGGCCGCGGTGACCGCGCCACCGAGGTCGATGACGACCGCGAACGGTGCGACGAACAGGGCCCGCCACCACCAGTCGAGGTTGTCGGGCCACGGCGGGGTCTGCACACCGACCCAGATCTGGCCGATGGTGGAGCCGAGAGCGGCGATGGCGTAGAAGACCCAGGCGGCGTGTTCGACCGCCGCGCGGCGTGGCTGCCGCGTCCGGTTGCCGTTCATTGGTGATCCACCCGCTGCCGCAGGTGACGCTCATCGTGGTTCATGGTGTCTCCTTCATGGGGAAGGCCCGGCGTCCCCCAGTTCGGGGACGCCGGGCGCAGAGGGTGCAGTCGTCCGGCCGGGACCAGCAGCCCAGGCCGAGGCCCGCCGACCGGTGTGACCTCAGGTGGTGAGGCGCCAGCGGCGGTCGGCGGCGGTGCGGTCGCCGCCGACGGCAGGAACGCCACGACCGGTGTCGTGGAGGCGCCCCGCGTCGCCGATACGTGTCGACGGTGATGTCGGGCGGGGGATGGTGGCGCCTGGTGACGTCCCTCGCCGGTGATCAGTGGCGTGGGATGTGGCGGGACCGGAGGCGGGGGGGTGTCCGCGCGCGTGCCGCCGGTCAGGACTCGGGCCGCCAGGTCCAGTGTTCGCCGGTGCCGTTGTAGCCGCTGCGGAACCCGCGGCACACCACCTCACCGGCACCGTCGACGACCTGCACCTGCCAGTACACGCTCAGGCCGCGCAGTTCGCGCGCAACGTACCGTTCGATGTCCTCGACGGTGCCGAATCGGGTGCCGACGTCGGCCGGAACGTCGGCGTCGGCGGCGAGCGTCGGCCCGCCCACCAGGGATCTGTCGCCACGGATCGACACGTACAGCACACGCAGCATCACGCCCTCCAGCGGGTCGGGAGGGGCCGCACTGGCCGCGATCGGTTCCTGGACTCCCGCCGAGGCGGCGGCGTCGCGGTCGTACCGGCACACTGCGATGACCGCACGGCGAGGTGACGGTCGCCAGCGTGCAGGCGGTTGGACGGGTCACGGGTGCCGTCTTCAGCCTGGCGAGGCAGCCGGGCGGTGACGGCGGGACCGGTGCTGTGGTGGTGCGGACGGCAGTGTCGTGGGGCTGCC
The DNA here is from genome assembly GCF_002879555.1 of Verrucosispora sp. ts21. Classification (NCBI taxonomy): domain Bacteria; kingdom Bacillati; phylum Actinomycetota; class Actinomycetes; order Micromonosporales; family Micromonosporaceae; genus Micromonospora; species Verrucosispora sp. ts21. Next base: position 94,569 of record NZ_PNOZ01000008.1, read on the forward strand.
ATGGCAGGACTCCGTTCTCATGATTGGCGGGTGCGGGCACGACCACCTGGCCGTGCCCGCCGTGGTGCCGATGGCCGGGCGCAGGCCAGACGCCACAGGTGCAGACGGTTCCGCGAGCGCCGGCAGCTGCCGGGCGGTCCTGTCGCAGGTGTGGTGCGCCGGTAGGGCGGCGCATGGCGCCGCCCTACCGGATCTCGCACGAGGTGGACGCCCTGAACTCTCGGTGCAGCGCGCGGTGGGACGCCGTGGTGCTGCTTGCCGTCCGACGGCTTCCGGCTCCTCCTTCTACGCGGGTAGAAGGGTTGCCGCCAGCGCGGCGGTCCGCGGTGCCGTCCGGAAGATCGACACGGCTTTGGCGTCGATGTCGGCGACACCGTCGATGCGTTCCAACGTGGTGAAGGGCATGTGGGTAGGTGGTGGGATCGGGCGGTCACCCGGTCCTGGTGGGGGTGCGTCGCCGATCTGGTCGGCGGCGTACGTCCCCCGGGCCTCGCCGTGTGGGCGACGGCGCCGGTGAGAGGGCAGTGGGGGACCCGGGCACGGCCCTGGTGGCCGTGCCCGGGATGTGCGGGTTCGCACAGAGGCGGCCGGGCATCGGCCGGAAGGTGGTGCGGACAGGGGAGCGCGCGCTGACGTCGGCGGGCGATGCTGCCGTCAGGCGGCCCCGGTGAGGGGCCGGATGCGCAGCGGCGGGATCCGCTGCCACGACGCGGCGAGGGTGCCCGGCTGCGCCGGGTGCGCGATCACGTCGTAGTCGCGGATCCACACCGCGTACCAGGGCTCGGCCGGCGCCGCCTGCCGCAGCAGCCGATCCGCGGCGGCCGGGATCCCCGCCAGGGCGGGATGCCCGCCGGCCCGGTACCGCGACCGGCGGCCGGCGAGCATCGGGCAGGCCCTGCGGCTGTAGGCCGCGCACGGCGCACACACCGCCGGTTCCGCCGTGCAGTGGCGCAGCAGGTCGGACTCGCGGGCGAACAGCACCGCCCGCCTGCCCAGCGGCTGGGCGCAGACCTGACACAGGCCGCGGGTCAGGCACTGGTACTGCACCCGGGCGGTGATCGTGCCGAACAGGTGCAGCCCGCCGGACGTGGCCGGGGTGATCCACGGCACGACCAGCCCACCGGAGCGGGGCCGCCCGGCCAACTGCACCGGAATGTCAGGTGTCGCCGTCACCGGCCACCACCACCCTGCACGCCATGCCCAGCCGTGACGTCGGCCAGCACCTGGTCGACGTGGGCGACCGCCCGCACCCGCGCATCGGCGCGCAGCAGCTCATGACAGCCGGCAGATGTCGCGGAGGTGACCGGGCCGGGCACCACCATCCCGACGCGCCCCAACTCGACCGCGTGCCGCACCGCCGACAGCGCACGGCTGCGTGTCGAGGCCTCGACGCAGACCGTGCCGGCCGTCACCGCGGCCAGCAGCCGCTGGTTGGCCACCGCCCGCCGCATGCTCGGCGCGGCGTCGGGCGGCCAGGCGCTGAGCAGCAGACCATCGGCGGCGAGGCGGTCGAACAGGGCACGATGCTGGTACGGATGCCGCTGGTCGAGACCGCAGGGCAGCACCGCGACCGCGACACCGCCGCCGTCGGCGGCCAGCGCCGAGCGCAGCGCGGCACCACCGATACCGAGCCCACCGCAGGACACCACCGTGACGCCGCGGCCGGCCAGTTGGGCGGCGAGATCACCTGCCACATGGTTGCCGTAGGGGCTGCTGGCCCGGGAGCCGACGATGCTCACCGCACCCGCCGGCGCCGCCACCGTGGCCGGTCCGCGCGCCCACAGACACACCGGCTCGTCGACGTCCAGATCGGCCAGCCCGGCCGGCCAGTCCGGGTCGGTCGGGATCAGCACCCGGCCGCCGTCCTGGCGGGCCTGGTCGACGGCGGTGGCCGCCGTAGCCCACATCTGCTCCGGGCGCAGATGCCGAATCTCCGCCCGGGCCGTAAACGACACACCCTGGCGCGACAGCATGTCGCGCACCTCGACCGGGTGGTGCGCGGCCACAAGCTGCCACACCAGAGGGTCGCCGGGCTCACACACCCAGGTCAGCGCCGCCCGCGCGGCCCGCTCGTCGGCGTAGGCGTCCATCACGCCGCCTCCCGCCCGCACACCGCAGTCGCCGCGGGTGCCGGTTCGTCGGGTCCGCGCAGCACAGGGTCGGACTCGTCGGTGAGGTCGGTCAGGATCTGCCGGGCCACCCGCAACACCGTCTCCGCGCACTCCTTGACCAGGTCCAGGTCACCGTCGGCCCAGCCGAGGACGTAGGCATCGGAGTAGGCCGCCGTGTCCATCCCGAGAGCCCGCAACACGATGTGCGCGACGCTCTCGGCCTCGGTCTCCGCCCGCCCCCGATGCACCGTGGTGGCGTCCCCGGTGGCGTCCAGGTGCCCGCAGCGGATGTGCGCCAACTCGTGCAGGGTGGTCTTGGTGCGCTGCGCCGCGTCGACGTCGTCGCGCACCTGCACCACCTGCACACCCCGGTCGCGGACCGTGACGCCGTTGGCGTCGCCGAGCCGACCGGTGTACGGGGCGACCAGGTTGAAGCGGTACCCCTGGTCGGTGATCAGCCTGACCAGGTCGTCGAAGACACCGGTCGGGTCGTCGCCGACGAGCAACTGGGGGCCGTCGCCGCGCTGGTGCAGCCGCCGCCGCACCACCACCGTCGGCGGCGTGAACGGTTCCCCGTCGGTCTGACTCAGTTCGAAGGTGTTACCCAACCGGAAACCGACCACCTGCACGGCCGGGCGCCCGGACGGCTCGCGCCGCACGGCACGGCCGGCGGCCTCCCACTCGGCGGCCTGCTCCTCGGTCGGCCGCCGCCTGACCGGCGCCCAGATCTTGAACGCGGTCTCCCCGGCGCGCACATACCGCCGGTGGGCCCTCCAGCCGGTCGAGCCGTCCTTGCGCCCGTAGGGCAGGAAGTAGCGCGGGGCGATGCCGCGTTCCTCGGCCTGCACCAGCAGCAGGATCTGGTTGCCCAGGCTGTAACGGGCGCCGAATGCCGCGACGTGGTCGATGAACTCGACCCACCGGGCCGGCTCGGCCGCCATCGCGGCCAGCCGGGCGTCGAAGTCCGCTTTGATCTTCGCCAGCAGGTCGGCGCGCTCGCCGTCGCCGCCCCCGGCCGGCACACCGGCCCGACGTTTCCTCACACCCGCAGGTGTTGCCGCGGTGGCCTGGGTGGCCTGTGGACTGTTCGTGGCCATCAGAGTGTGGCCCTCCTATCCCCGCCTCGTGGCGGCGGACAGGTTGGGACCTCGACGGCCCCAACCTGCCCGTAGGCACGAGATGAGGCCGCCACCCCCGGGTGGGGGGGTCAGCACACGTCGAACTAGTCGGCGCCGGTGTCGGCGACGAACTCGATCCCGCGAGCGTCGTCGACGCCCACGTCAGGGCGGCCCTGGTGGACCAGTGCGGCGATCAGGCACGTCACGGCGTGACGGTGTCCGGCCGTCCACTCGCCGGGCAGACTGACGGTCAGGGTGTCGCCACGCGCCACGGCGTCGCCGCAGGCACCACCTGCCGAATCGACCAACATGACCCTGGTCAGCCCGCGGGCCGGCCGGTCCGCCCACACGGCGACCCGCCGCGCGCCGCACCGCAGATCCCCCACCCGGATCGGCTGACCCGTCAACGGCGGCAGCGGCGTCAGGCGGAAGCAGGCGTGGGGTGATGCGGTCACCGGGCGATCACCATGTCGTCGTCGAGGATGGCGAACCACGGAACGGCCGTCACCGGACGCAGCTGCGCCAGCCACCCGCCGATTGCCGGCAGCGGCCCGTCGGCGTCGGGCAGCGGATGCCGGTCGGTGAAGCCGGGATCGTCCTCGGCGAGGCTGCCCGTGGTGGCCAGGGTGGCCGCGAAGATCCGGATCGCTTCCCGGGTGACCGCCTCCGCCGTGGCGCCGACGATCAGGATCGGCGCATCGTCCCAGTCGATCAGCCCATACACGTCGCCGCCCGGTGCCGCCGTGCCCCGCACCGACGCCCGGCAGCGCAGCAGTCGGCGGGCCCTCATCACAGCTGCCCACCGTCGGCGGCACCGCGCATCGCGGCGGGGTCGAAGACCACGCACGATCCGCGGCCGGCCTGCTTCGCCGCGCGCAGCGCCCGGTCGGCGTGCACGAGCGCCCGCCGCCGTTCGGCCTCGGTGTGGGGCGTGACGGCGGCGACACCGGCGCAGGCGGTGACCGTGACGGTGACCGGATACGCGCCGAGGTCAATGTCGGTGGGTGCGGCGACGGCCGCGACCAGCCGCGCGGCCTGGCCGGCCGGGTCGGCCCGCGCATCGACGATGACGGCGAACTCGTCACGTCGCAGCCGGAACACCTGCCCGCCGGCCGTCTCGTGCGCAAGACGCCCGGCGGTCAACACGAGCAGTTGGTCGAACGCGCGGTCGCCGAACCGCCCCACGAAGGCCCGCATACCGTCGACGTTGATCACCATCACGGCGACCGGTCGTCCGGCGACCGCCAACGCGGCGTGAAACGCGGCCCGGTTACCCAGACCGGTCAGATGGTCGCGGCCCGCAGCGTGCCGGGCCGCGGTGACCGCCGCCCGCCAACGGGCAGCGGCACGCCACCAGGCCAGGTGCCATGTGCCGGCGGCGATGATCACCACAGCCGCCAGGAGCACGGTGAGCTGCACAGAAGTGGACACTGGTGCCCACACCTCCAATCCCAGAATCGGGGAAGAGGTGAGGGCAGCCGGATGCCACCGGCTGCCCTCACCTCGAACGGTGTGCGCATCTGCGAACGCGAAAGATGCGCAGGCGGTGCCGGCGGCGCCCGGGGCGGGCACCGGAGGAACAGCGGCGTTACTCGTCGGTGGTGGTGCCGGTGGTGCCGGTGGTGGCGGCCCGCCACAGCTGCGGCGGCACACCGGCCTGCAGGGCCTGGCCGAGCAGATGCGCCAGCCGGTAGTCCGGGTCGGCGCGCAGCGCCCGGTCGACGGCGATGTTCGCCAACGCGCCGTCACCGGCGAGGTAGACGGTGATCGCCAGCAGGCACGCCGGAGCGGGAACCGTGGGTGGCATGGCCCGCCGGGTCACATCGATCCACAACTGCCGCTGGGCGTCGCTGCCGTCACAGGTGCTCCACGCGTGGTCCCGTACCTCGGGAACCACGAGCACCGCGGTCAGCCACGCCACGTCCTCGTCGGACAGCGTCTCGCCGCGGGCCGCACACTGATATGCCTGCTCGATCGCCGCGATGCCGTCCCGCATCACCTGTTCCGGTGGCGCCGACCGGCCCTCGCCGGCGGCCCTCACGGTGGTGGTGGCCAGCATGCCCGCCAGCCGACGCAGCGCGGTCTCGGTCGCCGCGAACATCCGCTCACGCGGCGGCCCCGTCACCGGCGTGATGAGACGTTCCAACGCGGCCCGGTCCGGCAGCGGGGCGATGCCGAGATAGGCGGCCTCCGCCGGAATCGTGCTGCGGTCCGGGTTGTACGGCACACCGTCGGCGCAGTCGACGTCACCGCACAGACACCAGTAACGGCCGTCGTCGACCCGCAGGATCTCACGCACCTGCACGGCCGCGGCCTCCAGCGCCGCAGTGAGCAGGGCAGCGGCCGGCTCGACGCGCTCGGCGGGGCCGTAGCCGACGAGGATCGCCGACGACCCGTACCGGGCGATCATCGTGGCGTGCTGTGCCGCCGGCGCCGCCAGGTGGGCAACCTCGGCCGGCGGCGGCAGGTCCAGGCGGGCGGCGAAGCGGACCCGCGTGTCGTCCAGGACCACGACGACCATGCTGTCGGTCGGAGTGAACCCGATCAGGTACGGCACCGCGGCGACAAGATCATCGCCGCTGGTCAGGCGAAGCGTGGCAGGGGTATCCACAGGATGGTCCTCCTTCATAGCGGGGTCGGCGGCCCGAGCCGCCGAGTGGGGTCAACGGAGCGGGGCGAGCGCGGACAGCACCGCGTCGATCTGAGCGGCGGTGAGGCTGAGGGGCCGGTCGCCGCGGCGACCGGTGACGGCGACGGGGCCGACCAGCAACGTCCTGTCGACGCCGAGGCCCGCGGCGAGCAGCCCGGCGACCGGATTCGGACGCACCGGCGTCGCCGCGGCGTCCTCGTCGCACCACAGCGCGAGGTCACGCCGGCAGGTCGGGATCAGTGCCGGCCGGCCGCCGACAGCGCGGCGCAGGACCGCGGTGACGTCGCCGCGGCGCAGCCGGACATGGTGCTCATGGCTCGTGCCGTCCTCGACGACCACGAGGAACACGAACGGTGCGTCGGTCATGCAGACTCCTTTCTGGAGTCGCCGGGCATGACCGTGTGGCCATGCCCGGCGAGGTGAGTGGCCGGGCATCGGCCAGGAACACCCGGCTGCCCGGGCCGCACGGCGCCGGGCAGCAGGGACAAGGGCTTCCGATCAGCCCTGGAACACGACGCGGCCGTCGACGGTGACCTGCACCGGCACCGTGCGGTCACGTCGCCGCAGCCACGGCTCGGACTGGTCGAGGTCAGCGCAGATCCGCACCGTGCCGTGCCGGTCGACGTAGACGACAACCCGCACCCCGGCGACCCGGATCGCCGGATACGGCACGTCGCACGTCGCCGGTACCAGCCGGGCCGCCAGGTTCGCCCCGACCGCGGTCACCGGCGTGGACGTCTGCGCGCGGCGAAACCAGGACGCGTGGCGCCGCCACACCTGCAGGTCGGCGCCCGCGTCACCGCCGTGCCGGGCGGCCTGCCGCTGCACGCGGTCGGCCATGTCGTCACACACCGCCGCCGCCTGCGCGAACAGGTTCGCCCGCGTCAACTCGACCACCAACCGCAGCCCCGCCCGGCGTCCCGGATCACCCACCCGGTACACCCGCAGCAGCAGACCCGCCGAGTCTTCGTACAGATACAGCTCATAGCGGTAGTCGACATCGACAGTGTCGGCAGCGGTGACCTCGTCGCGCGGCAGAGTGCCGGGGAACGCGTCGGCGTAGGCCAGCCACGCCTGCGTGCAGAGCCGGTGACCACCCTCGTCAACCCAGGCCAGCAACTGCGCCACGACCGGGATCAGATACTCAGGGCTGGCCCACTCCGACCGGAACACCCGGGCAGCCCCCGACTGTTCGAAGATGGTGACAACGCCCCGCGTGCCCGGATCCTCTGTAGACGACACGAGAGAAGGTCGATGGCTGTCGTCGGATCCGGATCGGTGGCCGCTGGCCGTCATTCGTTGTGGGATTCGACCTGGGTGGTGACGTCGAACGTCACCGTGGCCTCATCGACGCCGTCGACCTGGTCGGTGTCCAGACGCAGATACGCGCGGACGTCGTACCCGGTGTCGCCGACACTGACGCCGACATCCGGGATCACGTCGCAGCTGCCGCTGATCGTGAACCGCACCCGGTGGCGCGGCTGATACGGCACCAAGCCGAAGCGTGTGAGGAACGCGTTGAGCCCGTCGCGGCAGATGTCACCGTCGCGGTGCCGGTCGATGGCGTACGCGCGGATTTCCGCCAACTCACCGATGTGCCGCTGCCGCAGCTCATCGCACTGCACTACCAGCGCATGGGCCTCATCGACAGCATCCTGCTGGGCGGTCAGCGCCCAGGCCACGGCCTGCCGCGCCAGGTCCAGCGCAACCGCCGTATCGGTGACCGGCACCGCGTCGACGTCGGCGTGCAGGCTGCGGACCTGCCCGTTGACCAGGACACGAATCAGGCCCGACCCGTCGACCTGGCTCAACACGACGGCGTTCTCCCGGTAGTCCGGGTGCAAGACGGTGACGGCCTGGCCGGGTGCCGCGGACAGCTGCGCCAGCGGCTGGGGCTGCGGGTGCGGGTAGGCGGTGAGCGCACGAAGCGTCCCGGAACCGCTGGCGGACGACACAGGCTGGTGCAAGGTGCCGGTCATGGCATCTGCCTTTCATCACAAGAGCCCGGCTGACGACCGGGACAGGGGAGGAGGAAGCGTGCGCCGTATGGCACGGACCGGCGCTGACGCACCGGCCAGAGAAAGAAGGCCGGCCCGCTCGGGCCGGCGCGACGGACTCACAGGAGGTGACCGTTGACGGTGACCGTCGGCGTCGGATCGAGCAGCCGCAGCACCGCAGCCGGCGGCACCCTGGCGCGCTCACCGCAGTGATAGTCGATGACCCACCACCGGTCGCGGCCCTGCCATGCCCCGGCGACCGCCAGGGGTGTGCCGTCGAAAGCCAGCACGTCGTCGCCGGCACACAGCGCATGAACGGGTCGTAGACGCACCCCGTCGGCGGGCCGGACCAGCCACCGGGACACGCTGCGCGCCAGCCAACCAGCGGCCGAAAGGTGGGTGTCGTAGTCGACGCCGACACGGGTGTGCGTGACCGACGTGACAGTCGCCGCCACCCACACGCAGCCCGCGTTGACGTGCACCGCCTGCCCAGGATGCACATCGGCGGGCGCGACGACGGTGACGCGGGATCTGAACAACTCCGTCATGCCAGACTCCAATCGTCGAAAGGGATGGAATCCGGGCACGGCGACGCGGCCGTGCCCGAAGAAGGCGCAGACATGCGCGGGAACAGGCCGGGCAACGGCCTACAGGGCAAAGGTGGATGGCCGGCGAGCCGGCCGGTCAGCGCGGGGCGGCGGCGATCTCGACCCGCAGCGCCCCGACCGCGGCGTCGAACGCATCGCAGACGGCGGCGAACTCAGCCGCCCGCGCGCCGCCGTCGCAGTACAGCGGAAAACACACCCGCAGTGTGCGGTGGTGCACGCGGACCAGCCAGCCGGAGCAGGCCACGGTCGTCGGTGGAATCAGGTAGGCGATCACGTCGATACCCACCGCAGCCGGCTCGACCTCGAGGCTGTACAAGGCGCCAGCGACGGGCTGACGGGCCACCGCACGCCAACCCTCCGGCAGCCGGTCCTGCACCGCCGCACTGGCCTGACCCACCAGGTCGGCGCTCAGGGCGATCCGCCGACGATTGTCGGCCGCCCGCTGCCGGAACTCGCGCTCGGCGAAACTGACAGGCTCAGCCATCGCCACCCTCACCACGCGACGTGCCGCCCGCGCACCGGCCCGTCCCGCCCCGCACCGGCGGCCCGGCCTCATCGACAAAGTCACCGTCACGAACGTGCTCGACGAGCATCTCGGCAGGCCGGGCAGGGCGGCGATCACGGTGCCGAACAGCCGGACGCACCCCGGACGGCGGCGGCGCCCCATCACGGGCAGGGTCGTAGTGCGCGACACCACTGCCGGTCCGCTTCGCCGTGTACATGGCCCGGTCAGCGCGACCCAACGCGACGCGCGGATCCCCACCCAGGGTCCGGCAGATGCCGATGCTGACACCCAACGACCGCGTCGTCGAGCCGATCGTGACCGGCGCGGCCAACACCGCCACCAACGACCCCGCCAGCGAACCAGGATCACGAGAGGTGACGACAACGAACTCGTCACCGCCGAGACGAGCCACAAGATCACCGGGCTCACCGGCGGCAACAAGCCGCTCGGCGAGTGAGGCCAGATACCGGTCACCGCCGTCATGCGTGTGAGCGGTGTTGATGTCATGCATGCCGTCGACGTCGATCACCGCCACGGTCACCTCACGCCCAGCGGCATCGATCAGGTGCTGCTCGGCGATCCGCCGGACCGCGAGCCCCGTCACCGGATCCGTGTGCGCCACCGCAAGATCGGTCTCCAGGGCGCAGATGCGGTACCCGGCATGGACAAGACAACGGTGGTACGAGGCCAGCAGAAGCGAGTAGACCACGACGCCCGTCGTGGCGAGGACACCCGGCGACGCGGCCCGATCGGTGAAAAACAGAAACAGCAGGACGGACGAAAACAGCGCCGTGACCGCGATCGAGTTCCAGCGCAGGACAGCCGCCCACAATGTGACGCGCATGAAGAGTTCTCCTTCCTGAACGGATGGGGTCGCAAACGACGGCAGGCGAACCGGGGGCGACCGGTTCGCCTGCGCGGGAAAGTGCGGCGGGTTCAGCGGGTGCAGAGCGCGACGAGAATGTCGCGGGAATGCAGCGCCGCGATGCGCTCGTTGGCCTGCGACAGATAGGCCAGGTGAGTGGCGTAGCGGTCGCCGGCAGCCACCAGGTGGGTGCCGTTGAGACCGATGAGGCGCTGCCCCGGCACCGCGCACAGCCACCCGTAGTGGGCGTAACTGGTCGCGCCGGCCTGCAATGCCTCCACATGCCCGGTGGGCAGGAACGTCGACCTGGACGGCAGCGCGTTGTAGGTGAGCATCGCGGCGATACGAGGCTGCGCGAGATAGTGCTGCTGCGCCTTGACGATCGGATACCGGAGCGGATCGGCGCGATGCCGGTCCAGGAAAGTCCAGTACGGTTGGGCAGGCCGGGTGCCAGCGACGACCCAGTTCCAGACCCGCCAGCGGTACCAGAAAGCACGGTGCGCGGCCACACGCATCGCATCAAGGTCCAGGAACCGGACAGGACCTCCGGCAGCGGTGCCCTTCCACGGCTGCAGCAGACGGCCGCGCCGCAGCCGGGTGGCGGCGAGGAAATGCCCGGCGCCGCCGAGACTGGTCAGCGACGTGGCCGCGACACGGGTTGCGGCCCTGGCGGCCACTTGGTCGGTAGGGGTGCCCTGCGGCAGGCACACGATGGTCAGGGACGTGTTGCGCACAGTTCCTCCTCACGAAGCCGGAGCGAGATCCGGGCATGCCGACAGCGGCACAGTGGAGATGGAGATGGCGAGGCGACCGCGAGGCGGTCAGCGGCACACAGGACATGCCTGCGGCGAGCGCCGGAAGGGCGCGATGTGGTGGTGCTGAATGAGCGAGGCGCCTACGGGCGACGCAGGCCGACCGGCCAAAAGGCGGGTGGGTGGAAGCGACCGCGGTCGTGGGCGGCAAGGCCCGGAAGGTGGTGCATAAAGGGGTTCAATGAAATTGAGCCCTCACCGTAGCCCGACCACCCAACAGGCCACCGGTCCCGCAGATCCGCCGGAGCCCGCCTTACTGACCTGCACTGTTGGGGTACACCTGCACCTGCACTGGGTGCTGCCGCCAGAGACGTGTTGGTCTGGCCCGGCGCCGTTGGCCCCTATCGCCGGGCCAGACCAACTGATCGGTAATTCGCTGTTGACTATCGGACTGTGCCACCGGACCGGACGCGAGCGCTGTGCCTGCCTGCTGGTGACCTCTGCCGGCAACATGGCTGACCAAAACAGTCCGAGCTTCCGGATCTGCCGATGACAGCGCACGTAGCCCCGGCGACAATTGCGAGGTGCGATCATGTTCCGTCGTTGACCAGTCCGGCCTCGTAGGCCAGAATCGCCGCCTGGACGCGGTTGTTCAGGCCCAGCCGCAGCAGGATGGCGCTGACGTGCGCCTTTACGGTTCCGTCGGCGAGGGACAACGATCGGGCGATCTCGCGGTTGGACATGCCCCGGCCGACGAACGCCAGCACCTCGCGCTCGCGGGTGGTCAACTGCTCTAGCCGGGTCCGGGCTATCCTCGATCGAACCAGGCCGTCGCCCAACTTCGTGATCACCCGCTGCGCGATCCTCGGGGACAGGAATGCGGCTCCGTCGGCAACCGAACGTACGCCGAGAATGAGCTCACGCGGATCGGCGGCCTTGAGTAAGAAGCCACTCGCGCCGACGGCGAGCGCCTGGGCCACATACTCGTCCTCGTCGAACGTGGTCAGCATGATTACCGCGACGTCCGGCGCTACAGCGGCCAGTTCGGCGGCGGCGGACAGACCGTCGAGGCGGGGCATCCGGATGTCCAGGAGCGCGATGTCGGGCCGGTGCCGGCGGACGAGTTCGACTGCCTGGCTTCCGTCGACGGCCTCCGCAACCACCTCGATGGCCGGGTCGGTCGTCAGGATGGTCGCCACGCCGACACGGATCGGCGGCTCGTCGTCCGCGAGTACCACTCTGATCATCGCCGCTCGGCTCCGGCTGCCGGGGCGGCCGGCAAGTGTGCCGTCACCGTGAACGCACCCTCCCTGGCCTGCGCGCACAGCGTGCCGCCGATCGTTCCTATGTATTCATGCAAAGCGACGATTCCAGTACCGGGTTCGGAGCGCTGGGACGGCTGCTCGACCGGGTTGCGCACGGTCACGGTGATGGTGTCGTCGGTCCGCTCGACTCGAATGTCCACATCGGCGCCGGGTGCGTGGCGGGCGGCGTTGGTCAGTGCCTCCTGTACCACCCGGTGCACGGCCCGGTCGGTGGGCGCAGAACCTGTCACGCGGTCGACCAGCCCGTGGAGGCGGACGTTCATTCCGGCGTCCCGGGCCCGATCGACGAGGGTATCGAGGGACTGGTCGAACATCGGGTCCGGCGCGGTGCGCAACCGGCTCACGGTGTGGCGGAGCCGGTCGGTCGCGACTACCGCCGACGCCCGGAGTTTCGCGGCGGCCTCCCGGTTGCCCTCGGTATTGTCTGACGCGAGTTCGAGTGCACCGGCCTGCAACGCGATCAGGGCCAGTTCGTGGCCGAGCGCGTCGTGCATGTCGGCGGCGATCCGGGCGCGCTCCAGCAACCGAGCACGGTCGGCGACGAACTGCCGCTCCCGTTCGAGGTGCGCCACTCGCTCTACCCCCGCTTGGACCAGATAGGCCTGCTGGCGACGGAACCGGCCGGCCAGCCACGGCAGCGCCACGAAGACCCCGAGCGTCAGCAACGCACCGACGCCCGCCCACAAGTCGGCGATTGCGTACCCGGCGGCCGACAGCGCGACGGCGGCCAGCAGCACCCATTCACGCCGTACCGGCAGGTGACGCCCGTGCAAGTAGGCGGCCACCGCCAGCACCGCGAATAGCGCCTGCCGCCACGCCGGAATCCGGTCCAGGAAGAGCCCGTTGAGCACCGCCGATCCGGCGATGAGGACCAGCAACACGCCGCTTCTCACTTGGTCGACCCTACCGACCGCAGCCGGGCCAGCCGCGCTGTGGCGGTCGCCAGCCCGGCCGCTGCCGCGACGGCGAGCGTGATCGTCAGCGGCGCGGGGAAGTAGGTCATCTGCGCCCAGGTGACGGCCCGGCCGTTCATCAGGAACGACACCCACTGCGTGTACGTGGCCAGCACCGCCGCTGGCACCAGCACCCCGACCAGCCGCAGCGCGGTCCACCACCACGCCCGCCCGGCACGCCGACGCGCCCAGCGACCGGATCGGAGCACACCGAGGATCCCGAGTCCGAAGGCGACCAGGGCGGTGAGCGCGAGGGCCAACTCCGTCATCTGCCGCCCCCCTCCCGGTGCGGTCGGCCGGCGGCCGTCGGTAAGGGCGACCAGCCCGAGCAGGATGTCGTAGGTGTCGTCGTGCAGCGAGGCGCTGTTGGTCATGACCGCGAAGCCGAAGCCGGTGGCCGGGTCCACCGCTTGGACGGCCGTGTACGTGAACAGGTTGCCCGAGTGCACCAGCAGCTTGCGGCCCTCCAGCACCTCCTCACCCCAACCCATGGCATAGTCGGTTCCCGGCGACGGCTCGTGGAGTACCGCCAGACTTGCTGGCGTCAACACCTGCGGACCGTAACCGGTCTGACTGATCAGCCAGCGACCCATGTCGGACGCCGTGGTGACGACCCCGCCGGCACCACCACCGCGGAACCCCGGAAGCTCAGTTCGGGGCACCCAGGCGCCGTAGACGGAGACGAACCCATCCAACGGCCGCACCACCCGGTCTCCGACGGCGCTGGCGCCCATGCCGAGCCGCCCGAAGACCCGGTCTCGCATGGCGTCGGTGAAGTCACGGCCATCGACGACCTCGACCAGCCGGGCGGCGACGTCGTAGTTGACGTTGCAATACTCCCAGTGGGCTCCCGGCTCACCGGCCAACGTGCCGTGCCGCAGTGCGGCCACGTAGCCGGCGAGGGTCCTCGCACGCTGTGTCGCGCCGATATCGACCGTCCGGTCCGACAGGCCTGAGGTCTGGTTCAGCAACTGCCGCACCGTGACCCGGCCGGCGCGCGGATCGGCCATGCGGAACTCCGGCAGGTACGTAGCGACTGGTTGGTCCAGCGCCACCCGACCCTCGTCCACGAGGGTCATGATCGCGGCCGCGGTGAACGACTTACTCACCGACGCCACCCGCATCGGGGTGTCGGCGGTGACGGACCGGCCGGACGCTTCGCGCCCAAGCCCGGTAGCGTGGACGATCCGGTCGCCGTGGGTCACCACCGCGGACATCCCCGGCAGCCCGGTCGAGTCGAAGGCCTCCCGCAAGTACCCGTCGATGGCCGCAGGCGTGGGTGTCGTAGCCGGTCCCTCGCCCCACGCGGGTCCAGCACAGGCGACGACCAGGGACAGAGCTAGTGCCGCCAGAAAAGGTTTCCGCATGGGTCGAACCTATGAATCGACGACCGAAGAATCGTCTGGCGATCGTCGCGACCCACCCCTGACGAAAGTCGTAGTGCCACGCTGACCGCTCTCACCCGCTCCCGAGCCGTTCCAGTCCCTGGAAACCGGCCGCCTGCTAGACAAACAACCCAGGAAGGCGACGCGACGCGGCCGATGTTGACCCTGTGGCTGGCCGAACGCGGTGCGAAGCCGCTGTCAACTAACGGGATCAAGCTTCGGCTCAACCGGCTCGGGATGGCCGCCGGGGTGAACGCGGTGCACGGGCACCGGCGGTGGCACAACCTCACCCAAGAGCGAAAACGGGCCAGCGGCAACACCGGCGATCTGGTATTGCCGCTCGGGTGGACGTTGGAGAACATGCCCACCACTACCTACAAGGCCAGCGCCGCTGTCAAACGGGCCCAGGAACTCCGGGCCGCACGGAGATCACGTGCACTCTTCTGCCGCGATACGCGCGTGACGGCATGTGATTTGTAGCCGGTCAGAGGCCTGACCAGATGGTCGCCGTCCGTGCCTGTCTTGTTGGGGCCGGCGGTAGATTCGCCGCCACGACGACGGTCGGCGGGAGGGCAATCGGGGAATGGACGGCAGGACCGAGGGGCGGCTGCCAGAACGCGGCCACCTCTTTCCAGTGCCACCATCGTCCACCTGCCGCGTAGATCCCGTCTGACCGAGACGGCAGCGGCAGGTCGGTCGGCTTCACTTCGGCAGGCGGCGCGGTGAGATACCTGCTGCTACTCCGGCCAGCGGCCGACGGCGGGGATCAGGAGTAGTTGTCCGTCCCGTCCGATCCAGTAGGGCGGCCGGATCACTCCTCACACGCCTACTCGAAGATCCCTATGGCGTCGGTGGCGTTCAAGCGGTCGTGCGTGTTTTCGCCGCTGCCGGAACACATTGCAAGGCTGGCCGGGTCGAGGTCTGTTCGAAGTGTCGAAAACCGCGATGGCCCGGTCTGCCTCGGTGCGCCTCGACGCGGCCGCCGTCAGTCACGCCGATCGGGCGTCCTGCCGCTCGGCAACCTCTTTCCGTTGTCGGTCGCCTGCACCGTCTTGCCGCGGGCCGTGTGAGCTGCCTCGGCTCTTCGACTTTCACCTCGGGCCAGTGGCCATGCATCGCCGGACAGGGTGTCAGCCGATGGCGTCGAGGGCCAGGCGGAGGGGGTGGTCGTCTGGGTGGGGTGGTCCGGGGGTGAGGGGGCCGGGGTGGCCGTGGTTGCTGGGGAGGTCGGCGAGGGTGAGTCGGTGGCGTCCGTTGCCGGCGAGTCGCCATACCGGTCCGGCCGGGTGGGGTCCGGATACGGGTGAGGTGGTGGCGATGGTGAGGGTGGGTTCGGGTCGTTCGGCGAGTTTGCGGTGCAGGTTCTGTTCGCGTAGCCGGCTGGGCAGGACGAACAGGATGGGGTAGTGCGGGCCGCCTTCGGCGCGCAGTTTGCGGTGGGAAGCCAGTTTGTCGACGAGGCGTCGGATGGGTTCGGTGCCGCGGTCGAGTTCGAGGAAGAACCCGGTTTCCTGGTTGCCGTCGGTCCAGACGCCGTGGCCGTCGGGTTTGATGCGGTGGCCGAACGCGGCGGTGGTGGTGCGTTCGGACCACCAGCGGGTCAGTGCGGTGCCCGGGTGGTGGCGGGCGTGGGTGAGCAGGGAGACGAACAGGGTGTTGACGGCGAGGAGGTGGTTGAGGGTGGGGCTGGAGTAGATGCGGTCTTGTCGTTCGCGCAGGGCTCGGGCGGTGGGTGGGTTCTCGCCGCGCGCGAGGGCGGTGTAGCGGGCGGAGAGTAGGCCGGGTAGCCAGCACACGGGGTTGGGGGCGCCGGGTCGGTTGCGGATGAATCGGTCGATGAAGTGGAGGCGGCGCAGGAGGTGGAGGCGGTGTCGGCAGGTGGTGGGGTTGGTGAACAGCAGGGAGGTGAGGTGTTCGGTGGTGAGGGTGGTGTGTTCGTCGAGGAGCGAGGCGATGGTGTAGTCGCGGGGGCGTAGGCGGTGGGAGACGGCGATGAGGGTGTGGGTGCCGTGGCGGGGGGTGATCGGGCGGAGCACGACCAGTGGCGTGTCCCCCGACGAGGGTTCCCCGTGGGGGAAGTGTCGGGATTGAGAGTTGGCGGTCATGACGGCTCCTAGCTGGGGTGTTGGGTGCAGGGGGTCGGCCAGGCCTCGGCAGTACGGCGCCGGGCGTCGGCCGGGTCACTGTCTGGTGCGGTGGCCGGGTCTGGGCTGGACCGGTGCAGGCCGGCGGGATCGTCGCGGTGCCTTCGCGGCATGTCGGCCTGGTGATCGGCCGCTGGCGGTCGGTGTCTCTGCACGGGTTGCTCCGTGAGTGCCGAGGTGCGCCCGGTTCCTGCCGCTGGGCGTGTCCGCAGCGCCGAGGGCGGTGCGGAGACGGGAATGACGGCGAGGGTTGTCGGGATGCGTCTGTTGGGTCAGGCGGTGTGCGGTGGGGTGGCTGTGGGGTTGCCCGGGTCGGGGATGTCGCCGTCGCGGTCGGCTACGCCGGCGAGTTGGGCGATCGCCGACCGGTTCCCGCCGGTGCCGGCCGTCGTGGTGGCGGTGGCCTGGCGCAGGGCGGTGGTTTCGCCGACGACGGGTCGTGGTGGGTTGGTGCGTAGCGTGAACGCCGCGGTTTCCCGGTTTCCGACGACGAGGCGGCATGCCGCCCGGTAGGCGTCCAGGTGCGACAGGTCGTGTTCGGTGAGCTCCGGCATGGTGTGCCGGGCCAGTTGGTGGGCGTCTTCGGGGGCGCAGGAGAAGAAGACCTTGTTGCGGGCGTTGGCGGAGATGGCCAGCTGGGTTTCCCGGGGCATCTGTGTCAGGTTCTGGTGGGCCAGGACGAGACCGAAGTGGTAGCCGCGGGCCTCGGCGAGCATGTCGCCGACCGAGCCGGGCAGGTTCAGGAAGTTGTGGGCTTCGTCGATGTAGGCGAACGAGTCGCGCCGTTGTGGTTCGGGGAGCCGGGCGCGGCCGGTGGCGGTCTGCCAGGCGGAGGCGAGGACGAAGCTGCCCATCAGCCGGGCGGTCTCTTCACCGATCTGGCCCTTGGGTAGTCGGGCCAGCAGGATGCCGCCGTCGAGAACGCGACGCATGTCGAAACTCGATCGTGGGGCGCCGAGGGTGCGGCGGACGAAGTCGCGCAGCAGGAAGGCCCGCAGTCGTGACAGCACCGGGCCGATCACCTGCGCGCGCAGCGGCGGTGGGGTGGATTCGAACCATTCCCAGTAGCCGCGCAAACCTTCGGGGTCGTCGAGTTCCTGGGTGAAGGTGTAGCGGAACTTCTTGTCGTTGAGCAGCGGCGGGATCAGCGTCAGGGTGGCGTTGGCCTTGCGGAGCAGCGTCAGGCACGCCACCCGCAGGGTGTCGTCGATGCGCGGCCCCCAGTGTTTGGCGAAGATCCGCCCGAAGATGGACACGATGTTGTCCACGACCAGGTCGTGGTCGTCGCCCTGCAGCGGGTTGAGGGTGGTGCCGGCCGGCTGGTCCGGGTCGATGATCGTCAGCCGGTTGGCGTGGCGGGTCGGGATGCGGTCGAGCAGGTCGAGGACCAGGTCGCCCTTGGGGTCGATGACGATGACACCGCGGCGGGCGTGGATGTCGTCGAGGATCATGTTCATCAGCAGGGTGGACTTGCCGGAGCCGGTGGAGCCGAGCACATGCAGGTGCTGGCGGGCGTCGGTGAGGTGCAGGGCGACGGAGTGGCCGCCGACGTCGGCGCGGCCGAGGACTTTCGTGCCGCGTCCGCCGGAGGCGACGGCGACCGGGGCGGGCATCGGTGTGGCGCGGGCCCGGTCCAGACCGGGCACGGCGATGTCCTGGGGCAGTGCCGCGATCGTGGCCAGTTCGGCGGTGGACAGCAGGAACCCGCGGCGTAGCCGGCGGGCGGCCAGCACCTGGGCGGGATGCCGCAGGGGCAGCCGGCGCAGCCGGTTGCGTCCGGTCCACACGCCGTACGCGGCGGCGACACCTGCGGCGAGGGTGCCCAGCCGGGGCCGGAGGGTGTCGGGGGTGCTGCCGCGGGCATCGGTGCGGGTGACGCCGAAACGCAGCGCCACCTCCCACCCGGTGCCGGTGAGTTTGTCGACGCCGGCGCGGCCGTCACGCTCACGCTGCGGATCCCCACCCGCCAGCGGCGTGTACCGGGCGGTCGAGTGGGTGCGTCGGCCGGTGGCGGCCAGTTCCGTGACGAGGTCTAGGGCGGCGCGTAGCCAGGTGGCCGGGTCGAGCACATCGCGTGGCGTCCGGCCGGTGCGTAGCCCCTGGACGCCGCGACGCAGCCGGCGTACCTGCCGGTGCGTGGCGGGTCGGGCCAGGACCTGCACGCAGGCCGACTCGTCGGCGCGGAGCCCGGAGGCGGCGGCGATCAGGGTCCGCATCGGATCGTTGGCGTGATCAGTGTGCAGGGCATACCAGGCGGGCAGGGTGGGGGTGAGTGCGCCGCCGACGGTGAGGCCGTCGCGGGGCAGCGGCGGGTCGGCGTCGGTGACGGTGCATGTCGCGCCGGGCCAGGCGCCGCGGATCGCGGCCTGGATCGGGCCGCGGGCGATGGTGGCCGGCACCCAGAGCGCGATGGTCAGTTCCCGGCCCCGCCACCGGTACTCGACGGCGATGTGGGGGCGGCCGCTGCGGAGGCGGCGACGCCAGCTGGTGCGCAGGATCTCGGCGAGGGTGGCCCACGCGGTGGCGGCGCCGTGCGGGTCGACCTGCGGCGGTGGGCTGATGGTGACCAGGCACGCGTGGCGGGTCATTCGGGTGTGCCGGCGGTGAGCCACCGCGGTGTGGACGGCGTACCCGCCGGCGACGGCCACCGCGGCGATGAGCGCGAGCCACGGCCGGTCCCGGCACCAGCCGACCGTCGTGGTGGCGGTGTCGAGCAGCCACTGCGACGGTCCCGGCAACAGTGGGGGAGTGGGCGACGGCGCAGGCGGGGAAGGAGGAGCGGCCGTCACGGTGGGGGCGAAGGCGGGACTGGTGTTCATGGGTCAAGCCCTTCCGGAGTACGAAAAAGGGGGGTCGTGGGCCGCGATCGTTAGGCGGCCCACGATCCTGCGGATGGCGCGACACGGTGAGCGCCCGTTGCGGCCGCAGACGGTGCGAAGGGAGCTACTCGTCGTCGGGTAACTCCAGGTCGCCGATACACAGCCGGTGCTCCTGCCGGGAGGCCACGGCGTGGAAGCCGACGCGGTGGGTGCCGGACATGAGCAGGCCCTCACCGCGGCGGGCGGCGAGCAGCAGCCGCGCCTCCCCGCCGGTCAGGGCGAACACGTCGGCGACCACATCGATCGCCTGCGGCGCCTGCCGCAGCAGGATCTGGGTGGCGGCGTTGGCGATGACCACCTGCCCGAGGTCGGAGCCGAGCAGATCCCCGACGTCCTGGGTGATGACCGTCAACCCGGCCCGCCGCTTACGGGCCGCTTTCGCCAGGCGGGACAGGAACTTGGCACCCTCACCGTCTCGCAGCAACGTCCACGCCTCATCCACGACCACGAGACGGCGCGGGGTGTGCGCGGACCGGATCGCAGGCGTGTCGACGTCGCGCCAGATCGCGTCCAACGCCAGCAGCATGCCGGGGGCGCGCAGCTCGTCGGCGAGGTGCCGCGTCGACCAGCACACCAGCTGCCCTGACGGGACGGTGGTGGTGGGCCCGTCGAACAACTCCCGAAACGACCCGCTGGTCCACGGCGTCAACCGGGCCGCCAAGGTGCCGGCGGCGTCGGTGTTCTGCGCGGTGAGGGCGGCCGCCACGTCACGCAGCAGTGGCGCCTGCCGCCGCCACGTGGCGGGGTCGTTGGAGATACCGGCCCGGTCGTAGGCGTCGTTGATGGCCTTGTCCAACGCGGCCCGCTCCGACGGCGGCGGCTGTTCACCCAACAACACCGCGATCAGGGTGTGCAGGAACAACGCCCGGTAGGTGCGCGCCTGCGGGCGACGGTCCCCCGGCGGAATGTCGAGGGGGTTGAGCCGCACCCCGCCGGCGCCGAGGGCGATGGTGACGCCGCCGACCGCATCGGCCAGGCGGACGTATTCGTTGTCCGGGTCGACAACCGCCACCTGCACACTGTCGGCCAGGGAGCGGAGCACTTCGAGTTTGACGAAGTACGACTTGCCAGCCCCCGACCGGGCCAGGACCACACTGTTGGCGTTGTGTTGCGCCCACCGGTCCCACCACACGACGCCGTTGGAGTCGGGATTGAGGCCGTAGAGCATGCCGCCGGTGGCGCCGGGCTCACCGGGCAGCGGCGCCGGCAGATCCGACGAGGCCAGCGGGAACGCCGAGGCGATCGCATCGGTGTCCATCACCCGCCGCATGCCGAGCCCGTCGACGCCGAGAGGCAGGGTACTCGTCCAGCCCTGCAGCTGCCGCCACGTCGCCGGCTGGGTGTCCAGCAGCACCGACGCGGCGGTGGCCCGCACGTGCGCGACCGCCTCGTCGAGCTCATCAAGGCTGGGCGCGTGCACACACAAATACAGGCCGACGCGGAACAGTTTGCTGTGACCGCGGGCGATCCGGTCAGCCAGGTCAGCGGCGTCGTCCGCGGCAGCCTCGGTGATCGGGTCGGCGAGACGACCCTTGTCGGCGTCGGTGCGCCGGTTGGACTCCAACCGGGCCCGCTGCCTACGCAGCCGGGCAGCGGCGACCTGCGGCGCCACAGGCTCGATGTGAACGGCCACGTCGAGCCGACCCGGCCAGGCCAGCAGCGGATCCAACCAGGCCGGCCCCACCTCAGCCGGGTAGCCGGTCACGATCAGCGTGGCCGCGTAGCCGTCGCCGACCCGCAGGTAGCGGGGGGTGTGTTCGATCGCGGCCGGCCCCACCACGGCCGCCAGCCCCGCCCCATCGGCTGGGCCCGCATCAGCGGCGGCACGCTGCCGCCATCTGAGGAAAGGCATGTCAGTCTCCTGTTCCGGTGACGGCCGCGTCGGGCAGGGCACGGGCCCAGGTCACATCGGCCGGGGTGTACGGGTCGGTGGCGCAGGTCAACACCGCAGCCGCCCGACCGCCGTCCAACACGGCGGTCTGCGCCCCGAGCGCCGACAGCGCGGCCGCGGCGTGCTCGGCCCGGCGCAGCACCTCTCTGTCGCGGCCGGTGTCGCCGGTGGCGGTGACCGCAACGGTCACCGTGCGCCACAGCGGATCCCGCCGCGCGGCGAGATCGTCGAGGAAGTCGGCGTAATCGCGGGCGGCATCGGCCAAGGCGCTGTTACCGATGGACTGCGCGCCGGCGGCGATGCGGTGCGCGTGGCTGGACAAGTCGACCCGCTGCGCGGAGACCACGATCTGCACCGGCCCGGACAGCGAGTTCAACCACCGCCCGTAGCTGCCGATCAGCGCGGCCTGCTCGTCGCCGGTCCGCAGCCCGATGTTCACCGTCGTGCAGGCGACCAGAACCGCAGCGTGGGAGCCGGTGTCGATGACGCCGCTGTCGCTGATCGCGGTAGCCGGCAGCCGCAACACCGGCACCGCAACGACGGGCGGCTCACACGCCGGAGCCCACCCCGGGACCGCGGCAGGTGTGCCGGTCGGCGCGGGCGCCAACCGTCGAGGGCTGCGGGTGTGCCGCGCCGCCGCGAGCAGCCAGGCGTCCATGGACAAGCCGTCACGACGCCCCAATGCCAACACGATCGCCGCCCCGGCAACAGGGATGAGGATCGCGACCAGGACCGGGGGCGGCAGCAGGTCACCGACCGCGCGGACGATGCCGTAGCCGATCACACCGGCCACCGAAAGGATGGCCAACTGCCGCGCCGTCAAGTTGTAGGCGATCTTGTCCGGGGTGTCGACGTCAGCGGGAATGCGGGCGTGGGGGGCGGGGTCATCACTCGGACGCATCGGGGCCTCCCCGCCTCGCGCGGGCCTTCAACGCCCGCGTGTAGAGGTCCACACCGTCGGCGATCTCCGCCGGGGTGTAGCGGTAGATCGGCCGGCCGGTGGGCCAGGCCACGCCGACGATGGTGAACGGATCCGGGACAGCAGAAGACAGGACGGAAGCCTCGGCGTTCGCGCACGAGGGACAGCGCATGGTCGTCATCAGGGTGCCTTTCGAGTGGGGGAGGCTTTACGGCGCGGGTGTAGAGGCCGACACCGCCGGCGAGTTCGCCGCGGGTGCAGGGGCGTACGACGCGACCAGTCGGACAGGTGATGCCGATGCGTCCCGGGCCCGCACCTGCCGGGCACGGCAGCGCGAGGCGCGAGACAGGCAAAGCGAGGCGTCGCAGACAGCCCGGCGGGCACGACCCGGCGAGTACGCCTCCACCGCCCGGAACACCGGTCACGGCCGGCCGGCCCCGCCCGCGCCGCCACGGCGGGTGGCCCGCGCCGCGCCGCGGCCGGCGGCGAACGTGCGGGGAAGGCCGCGGGTCAGATGCTGCACGAATACGACGCGCAGGACCGTGCCCATCCGGTTCGGCCGGGTCTGCGTGATGTAGCGGCCCATCAGTCCGGGGATCTTCACGACACCCCACAGCAGACACACCACGATCAGCAAGTTCATGATCGCCGCCGGGTCACCGCCGGGTATCGGCAACCCGAGCACCCGCAGATTGCTGTCCGGATTCAGAAAAACCCGCAGCGTGGTGTGCAGGGCGATTGCCTGGATCACGACGATGCCGAGCGCGCCCAGAATCGTGCGCCACCACAACTTGGCGGCACCCTCGGTCTGCGGTGTGCCGTGCAACGCCAACGCGATCGGCGCGATGCCGACGGCGACGACGAGGACCCCGAGCCGGATGATCCACTGCACGAGCAGGGTGCCGGTGAGTATCGCGATCAGCAGGCCGATGAGCAGCAGCAGGAAACTGACCGCCGTCGCCCCGCCCTGGCCGGTAAGCGCACTGACCGTGGTGTCGCGTAGATGCTGCATCGACCCGGGCGCGGTGATGTCCTGACTGGTCAACGCGGCCGTCAACGCATTGGCCAACCCGATCACGGTAGAACACAACGGCAAAGCGACATTGGCGCCGATCAGACCGATGACCAGGCGAGGAATCAGCTCACCCGGCCCGACCTGCGACTGGATGGTGTCGCGGCCCATCACCAGGATCGCCACCCACAGAAACGCCAACACGTAGCACACGTTCACCACCCCCAGCGACGTGTTGGCAAACGCCGTTACCTGCGGCAACGCGGTCACATCGGGGCTGACGAACGCGGTGACCGACAGCAGATCCCACAAGGCGTTCAACACGCCGATCACCGTCTCGGCGAACCATCGCAGCATGGGACCGATGAGTTGGCCGGCGAACCAGTCGTCCATCTCAGCCCCCGATCCAGCTCCGCACGACCGCGAGCAGGATCGGCGCGAGCACCGCCAGCGCGTAACCGAGCAGCGCGTTCTTCAACGCCGAGTTCGACTTCTCGATCTCCGTCGGGTCGCCGCCGGCGGCCAGACGACGCAGACCACCGATGGTCAGAAACAGCGTCGCAACCCCGACCAGCAGCCCGACGATCCACGTCGTGATGTTGTTGATGATCACCGGCAGCGGATATGCGGCCAGAACCTGCGGCCCGGACGCGTACGCCGGAGCAGAGCCAGCCACGATCGCCAGGAACCCAACCGTGACCGTGATGATGCGGTAGACGTTGCGGCGGAACATGACACGCACCTCCCACCCCGGCGTGCGGGGCTCGACAGGGATCCAGGTGCGCCCCCAGGGACCGGGGCGGGGCCGTGGGAGCATCGCTCCTTCCAGCCTTGAGGTGATCGGGTGCGAACACGGCCACTCAGACCGGCCGCGCCCCGATCCCAGGGGGCGCCGACACCGGCCGCTTCTCGATCCGATGTCTTGCCCACCAAAGCCCGCTGTTGGGTGGCCAACACGACGTCCGACGCCGCCTTGCCACCCAACAGAGCCCAACGGCCACTGCTGTGGGGTCGCACCCAACAGGGAACGTGCTATCGGTTGACGCCACCGGCAACAGCCACTCGCTGGTGGGTGGTGCCCAGGTGCCGGCTGCCGCCGGCGACGCGCTGCTGAGTCGCGGCGACCCGTTGCCGGGTCGCGCCAGTGCGCCGCTGGGGGCGAGGCCGCAGTGACACGAATGCGAGATCACCCTCGCGGATGGCGTCCAACAATCGACGTTCCGCCTTCTGCCGCCACGACGAAGCCAGGCTCGCAGTGATACCCAAACGGGCCCCCGCCTCGACAAGCGTGACGCTCTCCAACCGCGTCGCGCCGATCAGATTCGCCTCGTCGGCGTCGAGGACACCGGCGATGACCGCCCGCGCCAGCACCAGGTCCGGATGATCCCACGGCGCCACCGGTGCGATCGGATCGACCGCGTCCGTATGAATGAGTTGAGCATCAGAGTCCGCATCGCGCGCCTTGCGGGCCGCTCGCAGGCCGGCGTCGATGAGCCGGCCCACCACCCGAGGCGGCTCCACGTCAATGCTCCTCAACCGGGCCACGAACCCGGTCAGCAACTCGGCATCCAGATCACGGGTATCCCCACGCCACCCGGCCGCCAACAGCCCGGCGACATGCCGCAGACCCGGCAGAGCAATACCGACAGCGGCCACCACCCACGCCGGACCATCCCGGCGAGCACGGACAACCAGCTCACGCCACACCGCATCACGAACCTCGACGCCCGTCTGCGGTGCCAGCAGCAGCGCACGCAGCCGCTCCAACGGCAAAATCTCGTCCGGAAGGCCCTCAAATCCGCGACCGTCGAAACCAATAGGGGTGGGCGGCTGGACCAGAAGAGCGAAGGCGCGGCCAGCCGCAGACAGCGGCGACGAAGGCCACGATCGAGAAGACATGACATCCCCTTGCGAGTCGGGCACCGCATCCCGGCGGCGGTGCGAGACCCCCATCCGCGCACGGCCACCGAACAGTCCGACCCGACCCACACACAGGCGGGAACCTGTTGGACCTGCTCAGCGCCACCGTCATACCCCGGGCAACACGAGTGCCCAGACCGGCATCGCCGAGTACGGGCACCAACAACGCCAGATCACGACCCTGTTGGGTGCTGTTGGCCGGAGAACCTGCCGGAACGTGTCGGCACACAGGCGTCACCATGCCGGCATCAGGCACCCGGCCAGGACCGCAGGCCCGGCTACCGGGCCAACAACAGACACCTCACCCAACACCCCACATCTGTTCGGCCACGGCGAGCAGAAGTCGACCCAGCCGTCACGATCATGTTGGGTGACGACGCCCCACCACTCCGAGCCCTGTTGGGCGCCGTTGGGTCACCGACGCCGTAAGCGGGTGCTCTCCGACGGGCCGGCGAGGCCATTCGTTAATGCGAACACGGCCAGTCAGCGTGGGAGCCATCCGCACATGACTGCTGCACCTGACTCCACGCCCCACGGCGCGGCTCCTAGCAACCCGCCCGTCCACAGCCCACGGCAACATCACGACGACGCAGTCCTCGTCGGCAGCGATGTCCCAATAGCCATCTGGCGCCTCGACGACCGCGACGACACCGAACCCGCCCTCCCCACGGACGACCGGCTCGCGTCACGCGTGTCGCAGCGACTCATCCTCGTGTACACCCGACCCGGTGACGCGGTCGTCGACCTCGACAGCGACCCGCACCTGAAGCACGCGACCGCCCTGACGCACCGCACGTACCTGCCCATCACCGACATCAGCATGATCGCCGACCCCGGCACCCTCTACACACCCGTCAGCCTTATCGTCCTGCGCTGGCCACCACGCCACACCGCCCAGACACCGGACACCATCACCGACCTGCTCACCGCATGCCGGTCGATCATGACCGCCGACACCTGCGCCATCATGACCATCAGCTCCGCAGCGACCTGCGCATCCGACACGACCTACGCCAACCACCTCGACGGCCTCCTACCGGCCGCCCGCGCCGCCGGCCTGAACCACGTCGGTCATATCGTCGCTGTCACCGCCCCCGGCGACAGCGACGAGTTCCTCTACTACGCCACCTGCGCCGAAGCCGAAGCAGCACGGCAAAGCTGCTCAGACAGCGACACTGATCCAGGCAGCATCGTCGACCTCCTGATATTCATCAACGAGAGCCGCAATGACTGACCGCGACGTGCGGCGCGGCAAGAGAGCCCACGTCGCGACCGGCACCCTGTGCCGCGGCCGCAGGCACGAAGCACCGTGAGTCGGCTGCAGTGTCGCTACTGCCACGAATGTGGGCCCCTCCGCCCGGTGAAGAGTTCGACGACGCGCTTCACGAAATCGACAGCACGCCAGCCTCTCGCGCGCCAGTGCGGCGATTCTTCCAATAGATGGGCTGCGCTGCCTTTGTCCGAACTTGCAGGCGCTGGACACCGTTCGGGCCAATGCAGTTCAGCAAGGGCAGCCGCTGCAGACGAAGACGAGCATGCATCGAGTGAGCGACAGAACACGTCGGCCACGTGGCGCCCTGGCGGCGGTGGCGGGAAGGTCAGCCCGCCACCGCGCCACGCTCGTCGCGACGCCCCTCGGTCGCCATGAGGAACGCCAGCCGCAGACAGCGTGAGCTTCACCAGCCCCGTCGTGGCCGGACTCCACGCGGCGAGATGCAGCGTCCAGGCGCGGTTGGTGCAGGTAGGTGGCGTTGGTCAGGTACGACAGGATCCCAGGCCGCCGTGGGATAGGCGGACTCTGCCAGCCTGGTCGTCGGCCGGCATCCGCTCATGCCGATGAGAGGGCGTCACGGGTCCGCTGTTGTACCGATGTGAGTTCGCCGAGAATGTCCTGTCCCAGTTGATCTGAGACATCCCGCTGAAGCTGGAGTTGTGGGCTCGACTATCTGCGAACCGACCCAGTGAAGCTGGGGGGCGGCGGCTGCTTGAGTGAACCGGACTCGGGGGTGACGTCCTGATAGGCGTGCTGGCGACGCGGGCCGATTAGCACATTTGATCGAACGCGGGGGTATCGTCCGAGGATGACAACCTCGGGGCTGCCTCCGGACCTGCCCGGCTTGAGTCCTCGTCAACGACAGATCTTGGCCGTGATACGGCAGTGGGTCGAGCGCCATGGGTATCCACCGACGGTGCGGGAGATCGGCGCTGCGGTCGGACTCGGGTCTCCATCATCGGTAGCGCACCATCTGAAGGTGCTCCAACAGCGCGGCTTCCTGCGCCGGGCCGCACACGGGCCACGCGCTGTTGACGCCCGCCCATCGCGACGCTCAGACGCCACTGGTGGCGCGCTCTCTGGTGTTCAGGTTCCGCTGCTGGGCTCGATCGCCGCCGGCGCTCCCATTCTGGCCGAGGAGTACGTCGAGGAAGTCCTGACCCTGCCCAGGAAGCTCGTCGGCCACGGAAGGCTGTTCGCGCTGCATGTCCGTGGAGACTCAATGGTCGAAGCTGGCATCGCAGACGGGGACGTCGTCGTGGTGCGGCAGCAAGCGGTAGCCGACAGTGGCGACATCATCGCCGCCATGATTGACGACGAGGCCACCGTCAAGGTCTTGCGCATCCGGGACGGCGCCGTGGACCTGCTACCCCGCAACCCGCGCTACCCCGTCATCCCCGGTGACCGCGCGGTGATCCTCGGCAAGGTGGTCTGCGTGTTGCGTCGTAGCTGAGCGTGTCCGCCCGTAGCGGCGACAGAGAATCAACGCTGGACGGATGGCTTACGGTAGCTGAGCCTCACTTTCAGCGTTATGCGACCGGCGGGCCGACTGTGCCGATCGGTGTGCGCGTGCGGCCGTGGATGAAATGGCGGCCAGGTGCGGACGGGTGGGCAACCAGATGGTCTGAATGCCGAGTTGCTCGTTCATCGCGGCAAGCTGGTACTCGTAGCCAAGGTCCGCGGCCGTGCGTACGCCGCGGACGATGACTGTGGCGCTGCGGCGGAGGCAGTAGGCAGTGGTCAGGCCGGTCCAGGTGTCCACTTCGACGTTGTCCCAGGCTGCCGGCATGGCGTCGCGCACCTGTACGGCCCTGGCCGTGGCCCCGGCGGTTGGTTGCTTGTCGGCGTTTACCGCCAGCAACACGATGATCCGATCGAACATCACCCGAGCGCGGGCCACCAGGTCGCGGTGTCCCGGGGTGAACGGATCGAACGTGCCTGGATAAACCGCCATCGAAACGCGCACCTGCGCCACTCCACGATCCGATGTAGCAGTCACCGCGACCCCAACCACATTGCCACGATTGTCTGTGATCTTCTCAAGATCTTGTTGCTGCTCAGGTGAGGACGAGGAGGTCCAGGGCGTCAACCACGGGTCCGGTCTCACGTTGCGCTGCCTTGCGCAGTCGGGCCAGGCCTGCGGCGTACTCGTCGTCGCTTATCAATTGCAGAGGGGTGTGTGCCTCGCGGCGCAGTGCCGTCGCAGCCTCGCGTAGTGAGGCCGCGGTTACCTGCGGGACCTGTTCGAGGCCGACGGTGACGAACCCGGCGGCAGTGAAGGCTGCTTCGACGTCGGCCACGCTGGGGTAGGTGTCGAGCACACGAATGGCGTCGGGGAAGTAACGGAACAGGGTGATCGCTTGGTGTCGGCCGGCGAACGCGGAGCGGATCAGCACCGGGCCGCCGGGGCGGACGACCCTGCGTAGTTCTCGGGCTGCACGGTTCAGGTCTGGCACGTGGTGGATGACCGTGGAGATCCAGGCGGCGTCGACGCTGCCGTCGTCGAGCGGGATGCGCTCGGCGTCGCCATGCACGACAGGCTGGTACATCGAGCGGGCACGCATCGCCTCGGAGGGCTCGACCGCGGTGACCTCGATGTCGTACCAGTCAATGAAGGCTCGCGCCCACATTCCGGTGCCGGAGCCCAGGTCGAGTATTCGCATGCCTGCATGAGGGTCAAGGTGCCGGGTCACGGCCTCCCGCCAAGCCGAGAGCCCGTCGTCGGTGAGGTGACGGGTCGCCTCGAACGCCGCGGCGTCCGCATCGTCAAACGCGATTCGAGCCATGCCTTTGACCCAACTGCCTGGACACCCGAGGAAGCAAGGGTGCAGCGGTGTGACGAACCGCCCACGCTGACGGGCTGCCGGCCAGACGCGGTTTACGTAAGGTCGGGCCATGGGTGCGGACTCTGACGTGCGGCGCTGGCTACGGCAGCGTGGAGCTGAGACAATTCAGCACCCCGGCGGCACCCTCTACGCCCACCTGTGCCGGGTGCATGACCGTCTCGCTGAGCTGGAGTGTGGCGTTGACACGCAACTGGCCGGTCTCGCGCATGCCGTTTACGGCACGGACGGCTTCGATGTGACGCTGCTCGACTGGAACGATCGAGCCACGCTGCGAAACCTCATCGGCGACAACGCTGAGGCATTGGTCTATCTGTACGGGGCCTGCGACCGCAGGCGGACCTGGCGAGAGCTGGCGACAACCGGTGAGGTCGTCGACCGCTTCACCGATCAGACGTGGCACCTGAGCCC
Source organism: Verrucosispora sp. ts21 (assembly GCF_002879555.1). Classification (NCBI taxonomy): domain Bacteria; kingdom Bacillati; phylum Actinomycetota; class Actinomycetes; order Micromonosporales; family Micromonosporaceae; genus Micromonospora; species Verrucosispora sp. ts21. The sequence goes on from NZ_PNOZ01000008.1 coordinate 124,130, forward strand.
CGGCCAGATGCGACCCTTCGTGGATCTCACCATCGTCAACGAACTGGACGTCATCGAGCAAGATCCTTCTACCCTGGAGAAGTACGGCGCGTACTTCCGGTCCCTGTTCGCCGCCTGGGCTCCGATCGCATCCCCGCAGGTCAGCAGCGAGGTACAACGACTCCTCGGCGAAGGCAACCAAAGCACTTCTGCGAGGGCCCAGAATTGACGGTCCGTACCGGCCCCCAGATCGCACCTGGTTAATTAACCGAGGCCAGCAGTCCGCAGCCGCACGCCTCAGAATGGTGCCGTTGGTCGGGTGATCTGCGACCCGGCACGCTGAATCTGATCAGCAGCTGCGACACTGGCGGACCGGCGAGGCATTTAGGTGGGTGGTCGCGGTGGCCAATCTACGGTCCGTGTCAGGTGGTCGCCTGACGGATCCGGTGGAGTTCGAGGTCGGCTTCGTCGTTGAGGGCGGAGGCGAGGTGCGTCGGCGCCTGGCCGATGTGGCAGATGTCGCGTTCGAGCAGGTGCCGGCGGTCCGCTCGTTCCCGTCGTACCGAGGGCAGCGCAACTATCCGGGCCTCTACTGGGCGGCGTGCATCGGTGCTCACGTCGGTTTCGAGTCGTGGTTGGAGCGCGACGAGGCGATGGCGTTGGACTTCGACGCGTCCGTGGTGGGCTTCGCCGCACAGCCGTTCTGGTTGTGGTGGCCGGACACGAGGCGAGCGAGGTCACACGCACCGGACTTCTTCGCCCGCCGCCGGGACGGGACCGGAGTGGTGATCGACTGCCGTCCGACGGACCGGATCGCGGAAAGGGACGCTGCCGCGTTCAAGGCCACCGCCCAGGCGTGCGACGTGGTGGGCTGGGACTACCGCCTCGTGAGCGGGCACGACCGGGTGTGGTTGGCGAACCTGCGGTGGCTGGCCGGCTACCGGCATCCCCGTCACCTTGACGCGCCGGTCGCGGATCGGCTGTTTGATCTGTTCGGCTCGCCGATGCCTCTGATGGAGGCAGCAGCGCAGGTCGGTGATCCAATCGCGGTCTTGCCGGTGCTGTTTCATCTGCTGTGGTCACAGCGGTTGTCCGTCGACATGGTGGTTCGGCTGGACGCGACGTCGGTCGTGGTGAGGGCGGGAACGTGACGCGGCTGCTGCGGGTGGGTGATCGAGTTGCCTTCGACGGCGCAGAGCACCAGGTGGCGGTGTTGTCGGGGTCATGGGTCCGGCTGGTCAGCCCGGACGGTACGCCGAGGGCGGTGCTGCTGACGCACCTGGTGGGCTCGCCGGGCTTCGACATCCTCGGCGCGGATCCAGCCGAGCCGCGCACGGTTCTTGCCGATCATGCCCTCGCTGATGTCGCCGAGGACGTCGCACAGCGGGCCCGGCAGTGGGAGCAACACATCATCGAGGTCGAGACCGGGCTTCCTCCCGGCGTCGAGCCGGGGACCGCGCCGCGAAGCGAGTACGACCCGCGCCTGCACGGCATGCGACAGCGGGTGGCGGCGAAGGCCGAGGAGTTGTCCGCGTCCGGGATCCCCGCAAGCGTGGCGACCGTTCAGCGGATGCGGCAACGTTACCGAACCGGCGGCCTGCGCGCCTTGGTGGACGGTCGGTCACAGCGACCGGTCTCGCAGGTCGGGAGGGCCGATGAACGGGTGGTGGCCGCGATCCGTGAGGCGTTGATCGCGCAGGAGAATCAGTCGACCGGCACTCGTTCCCGGCTGCGGCATCAGGTCGAAAGAATCTTGACGCAGCGACACGGAGCAGGCGTGGTGGCACTGCCACCGAAGAGCACATTCCACCGCCTGGTCGCCGCGTTGTCGGTGGGCCAGCACACTTTCGGCGCGGCGACGACCCGCCGGTCGACGGCGAACCGGCCGGGCGGCCCATTTACGGTGACGTGGGCGGCTCGGCCGGGTCAGCAGGTGCAGATCGACACCACCGTGTTGGACGTGATGGTGGTCTTCGATGACGGTCAGGCCCGTCGGGTCGAGTTGACCGCGGCGGTGGATGTCGCCACCCGCACCATCTGCGCCGCAGTGTTGCGGCCGGTGGGCACGAAAGCCGTGGACGCCTCCCTGTTGCTCGCGCGGATGCTGGTGCCCGAGCCGATGCGGCCGGGCTGGGACGAGTCGCTGCGGATGGCGGCATCGAGGCTGCCGCATCGGCGGCTGGCTGCCATCGACGCGCGGATGGAGCAGGCCGCCGCGAAGCCGGTGGTGGTTCCGGAGACGATCGTCTGTGACCGGGGGAAGGTCTATCTGTCCGACACGTTCTTGCGGGCCTGCCAGACGTTGGGGATCTCGGTGCAGCCGGCGCATCCGCGCAGCCCTACGGACAAGGGCATCGTCGAGCGCACCTTCGGGTCGATCAACACACTGTTCTGCCAGTACGTCGCCGGCTACACCGGCCGGGACGTCGCTCACCGGGGCAGCCGGGTGCAGGCCGAGGCGGTGTGGTCGATGGCCCAGATGCAGGACCTGCTCGATGAGTGGATCATCATCGGGTGGCAGCAGCGCCCGCACGACGGGTTGCTCAGCCCGGACACCGGGCGGGTGCTGTCACCGAACGAGATGTTCGCGGTGCTGGTCACGGCCGCCGGCTACGTCCCGCTAATGCTCACCGGCGACGACTACGTCGAGCTGCTGCCAGGCTCGTGGCGCACGATCAACGACTACGGCATCCGCCTCGACGGGCGCACCTACGACAGCCGAGCGCTCAATCCCTACCGCCGGCAGCACTCCGGGATCGCGGCCAAGCAGGGATTGTGGGAGGTCCGCCACGACCCCTACGACCTGACCCACGTTTGGGTGCGCAACCACCGCGGCGGCGGATGGATTCGCGCCGGGTGGACTCACCTGCCGATGGTGGCCGCTCCGTTCGCGGACTTCACCTGGCGCCACGCCCGGCAACAGGCCACCTCCGAGCCGGCCGGCGAGCCGGATGAGACCGCGACCGCCCGGGTGCTGGCCGACCTGCTGCGCCGCGCCGGCGAGGGGCCCACACCGCAAGCCCCGGTGGGCGAGACCGACCGGCGGGTGGCGGCCAGGACCCGGGCCGCCGCGACGTCGCACCGGCCCCGCGTCGCTCCCGAGCCTCCACCCGAGGACGACGTCGACGAGCCCGAGGACGGGCAGGTCGACAACGTCATCCCCTTCGGCATTTTCGACGCTCGCGAGGAGGCGCAACGGTGGCTATGACCGCCGCGTTCACCCCGCCGGCTGACGAGCCACTGACCAGCAAGGAAGGCTGGTCCCGGTGGGTCCAGCACGACCCGCGCCCGCCCGAGCTGCTGGGCTGGCCGCACCTGAGCCCGGTCGAGCAGGCCGCCTACGACGACGCCCGACTGGACTACCACAGCGACCTGATCGTGGTGAACACCCCGACCATCCAGGAGGTCGTCAAGACGGTTCGCCGGCTGCTGATCCTCAACCGCCGGCAGATATCGGCCCGCCGGGGGCTGATCATCACCGGCGGCGCCGGCACCGGCAAGACGACCGCCATCACCCAGCTCGGCCGCGCCCACGAACTCGCCGTCGCGCTGCGCAACCCGGTGACCGGCCCGCGGATCCCGGTCGTCTACGTCACCGTCCCACCAGCGGCGACACCACGCATGCTCGCCGTCGAGTTCGCCCGTTTCCTCGGCTTGCCCCTGGCATCCCGGTCCAACATCACCGACGTCACCAACGCCGTCTGCGCCGTGCTCTGCGACGTCGGCTGCGACCTGGTGCTCGTCGACGAGATCCACAACCTCAACCTGGCCACCCGCGCCGGAGCCGAGGCATCCGACCAGCTCAAATACTTTTCCGAGCGGATCCCCGCCACGTTCGTCTACTCCGGCATCAACGTCGAGCGCGCCAACCTGTTCACCGGCACCCGCGGCGAACAGATTGCCAGCCGGTTCGCCACGATCGCGACCCGGCCGTTCGCCTACGGCACCAACAGCCAGAAGGAGAACTGGCGGGCGCTGGTGGCCACCCTCGAACAGGCCCTGCGGCTGCACCGGCACAAGGCCGGCACCCTAGCCCGGCACGGCGAATACCTCTACCAGCGATCACGCGGCATGATCGGCAGCCTGTCCCACCTCATCCGCGGCGCCGCGATCGACGCCATCCTCGACGGCACCGAAAAGATCACCAAGGCCCACCTCGACGCGATCCGCCTCGACCACGCCGCCGAGACAGCCACCCCCGCCCCGAGTCCCGCCCGCCCCCGCCGCCAACGACCGGGCGCGGCATGACCGGCGCCCCCACCCGACGGCTGCCCATCCCCACACCACCCGTCACCTCGGAAACCGTCACCTCCTACCTGAAACGGCTCGCTGCCACCAACCACACCCCCATCCGCGACATCGAGGCCGCCATCGACGCCTCACCGGACAAGGTCTCCTACAGCCACACACGAACTCTCAACCTCGACAAGCTCAGCGCACTCACCGGCCGACCCGCCGACCACCTTCGCCGCGTTCTGCCTGAGCTACGCCAACCCGCGCCGCGCTGGTGGCTGTTCCAGGCGTTCCCCCGTCCCGCCTGCCCACCTTGCGTCCGCCGCCACCGAGGCGGCACCGTCCACCGCTACTACCCGCACCACGTCACCACCTGCGTCAAGCACAACCTCTGGCTTGGCACCCGAGCCCCCGCAGCGACCGCGTGGCCCGTCACCGACCACGCCATCAACGTCAAGCGCCTGCCAGAGATCAAAACGGCACAGATCCGCCATCGACGTCTCGTCCGCCGATACGGCCAGACCGCAGTCCTGATCGCTACCGCAGCGGCCTTCGACGCCTGGGAGTACATCCACGGCCGCTACGTCGGCCACAGCCAGAGCCAACGGCTGACCGTGCTACGGCCAGCCGCCCCCCAATACCACTCACAAGACCCCGCGTTCCACGCCGCGAATTACCCCGAGATCATCGCGGCAGCCACCCTCTTCGTCACACGTCACTGGCAGATCCAAGCCATCTCACCGATGACCCAGGGCCAGGCCGGCGCCGCCTTCTGCAACCTGCTCGACCTGTCGATGCGCTACGACCCGTGGCCCCCAGGCCACCGCAGCCGACTCGCCATCCTGATCGAAAACCACATCCGCCCCTACTCAACCCACCACAACAAGATCAGTTCTGCGGGCATCAGTTACACCGGGCCGCAACCAGGGTGGACGACCCAATGAAGATGACAACCACCAGGCCAAGGAGGCAAGCAGATCTCAACTTCGCTGGGCCAGGACAGAGAAGTGGCCGTTGAGTGCCGGCCCGGCCGCACAGGTCTTGCACGGCGACCGTACTTCTCGGCGATGTGCCGGCCTGCTGGCAGACGCTGATTGTCGGCGGGCTACAGGTCGTTGATTCGGGCCAGCAGCTCTGCCTCGGTCAGGTTCTCCAGGACCGCGTCCTGCTTGCGGCCCAGGACCGCCAGCAGCTTCTCCTTCTCCAGCTTCTTGGCCGCCGCTGCCTTCGCCGCCTGGTCCTCCGCGATGCGGATGGCGATGACGTGCTTGACGACCTCCAACTTGGTCTCCAAGGTCGCCTTGGCCGGATTGGTCTCGGTGGCCACGAACGACTCGGTGTCGACGGCCTTGAGCTCGGCGTTGACGGCCCTGGCCACGTCGTCGAGGCTGAAGCCGGACTTGGCGGTCAGCGGAAGCTCCCACAACTGTTCCGTGGTCAGCAGGCCTTTGGTCGACGGGTAGCGGAACTTCTCCCGCGTGGCCTTCTCGAAAAGGGTCACGGTGGCCTTTCTCGGTGTCTGGGGACAAATCAGAACTGGATGCTGATGAGACGGCGCCGGCCGCCGGTCATGGTCACCTTGGCGACCACAGAGCTGCGGACCGTGGAGCTGAAGCCGAGGCCGGACAGCTGATCCGGGGACGGCTCGCACTTGGTGCGGTCGCCGAGAACCTCGAACACCTTGCGGTGCGATTGCAGGTCGCCGCGGAGAAACTCGTTGTAGATCCCCCGCGTCGGTTGGTCGTTCACGCACCCCTTCAGGATGAAGAAGTAGTGCCGGTTGCCGACCTCGCTGCCGTCGAAGTAGTTCGGCGAGTACATGATGGTGGACACCGGCACGAACTGTTCGGTGGTGATGCCCCACAACGCCTTGCTCGCACTGCCCGGCTGCATGTCCTTACCCGGCCGGAAGGCGGTGATCACCCCGCCGGCGACCGTCATCCAGCCCACCTCGACGGTCTCCTTGTGGCCGACCGCCCGCTCGTGCCGGTAGTTCTCGATTTTCCCGTCGCTCTCGGTCTCGATCACGAAGCCGACGTCGCTGCTGTCCCGCTTGCGGTACTGGTTCACCTCGATCCGGTACTCACCGTCGGGGACACGGTCGGTCCAGGTGACGTTCTCCACCGGCTCGCGGGAGAGCGTTCCGCCAGCGTTCATGTCGACGTCCAGCTTGTTGCGCTTGTCCTGGTACCAGATGTGGTCGCCGTTGGGTTCGTAAACGTGCAGGTCGAGGTCGTCGTGGTTGAACCAGGACAGGCTCACCCGCAGCTTGCCGCTGACGTTGCCGCCGGCCCGCTTGACCTTCTCCTTGATCGAGTCGGTGACGTTGCCGTTGTAGGACCAGGCGAAGTCGTTGTCCCAGGTGAACAGCCGCGGGGCGGCTGGATGCCGGCCGGTGGTGAGACTGACGAGGTGCGGTTCGTGGCTGTTGGCCACCCACAGGTCGATGGTCGCGGCACCGGGCAGGATGTCCTTCATGAAGGAGACCACGGGAATCTCCTCCGGCTTCGCGTCCCGAAGGCCCGCACCTGACGACCTGGTGGTGGCCGCCTGCATGAGCAGCCCTTCGATGCCGTCCTTCATCCGCGACTGTGTGTCGTTGTCGACCCACAGCACGTTGGTGACCGACACGTCGGAGAGCCGGGCGAACCGCCGCTGCAACGACTCCTCAATGCCCAACTCGTCGATGGTCTTCATGGCGGCCTTGACCATGGCCGGGGTGATCAACGCCCTGGGGCGCTGATAATTCTGCGGTGCCACCTTCGTCTCGAACGACCGGACCGCCTGTTCCAGGTCGACACCCGCGGAGAGGTCCTGGACGAGGGTGCCGATCACCGCGTTGCGGAGGCGTGCCGCCGGGTTCATGGCGTTGGCGAAGACGAAGGCCCGCCGGTCGGTCGCCTGCGTCCACCGGTTCTGCAGCGACCGGAACTCGGTCACCGCCCGACGATGCTCCGTGCCGCGGTAGAGGGCATTGTCGTCGATAAGGTCAACGATGGTGTCCAGAGCGTGCTGGGTCAGCTCGGCCAGGCCACGTTGGAAGACCTGCACCGCGGCGTCGAAGTTGCCCTGTGCCGCGCCGACGTCTTCAATGCGATGCCGCTTCTCCACCCGGCCGTGCAGGTGGTGCCACACCTCGACCTGGCCGTCGCGCAGCGTCCGGGTGGTCTTCGTCCCGTACTGCGCCTGAGTGGACCGGAAAATGGTGGACAACGGCAGCGAAAGAACGAACTCGTCCAGAGCGGCGGCGACGACGGAGAAGACCGGGTCGGACGCAGACACCCCGGACCAGACGGTACGGACCCGCCCGTCGTGGATCTCAACGACGTTGCCGAAGTGCTTGATGAAACCGCGGCAGGTCGAGCAGTCGTACGCAGACCGCTCACGGAACCGCAGATTGGTGCCGGCGGGGAAGGAATCGAGAAAGGTCAGCCAGAGCGAGTCCCGGTCGAGACCGTCGCCGACGACGTACAACTCACCCCTGGACATCGTGGACAGACGCGAAGTCACATCCGTCACGAACTGCTGGAAATCGCCCACCGTTTCATCCCCCTTGATCGCCGGAGATCCTACGGAGCGAACGCCAACCGGAGAAACACTTTCCGGCTGGCCGCATGGCCACAGACGGGCGCCGGTGGTCAGCAGTATCCGCCAGTTGGCCGACGGCGCCGTTGGGTACACCCCGGCTCACGCTGTGGCTGCCTCACCGGGCACCGGCAGGCCTGCGTGGTCGAACAACTTCTCAGGCACGCCAGCCTCGCACCGAGGGGAACCGTGTGAACGGGCGCTCGATCAGGTGCTCGCTCATGCCGCTGATGGGGCGTCAGGCTGGGTGAGACGTCGGTAGGTGCAAAGCGCAGATGGTGCTGTTGAGCTGAGGACCTCGATCTCGAGGCGGTGCCCTGCGGCTCCTTCATGGTGGCCATCAGCGGCATGATTGGTTCGTGCAGGCCTGGACCGATGGTGACCTTGAGACGGAGTTCGAGCAGCGGCTCGATGAGCTCCTCGCGGAGCTCTGCCCGGACTGGCGGCATCCAGAGCTGCCTGAGCCGTATCGCAGCAACGATCGTTTTGTGGCATACGACCGCCGGAACGCCAAACGCCTGCACGTCGGTGACCTTCTGGCAGCACGGCCCGAGGTTGCCGCTGCCGTGGCCGATCGGGTGTTGGCTGTGATCGTGTGCGATGAGGATGTCTCGTCCAACAAGCAGCTGATCCACCCGCTGCTGGTGGCGCTCGGGCGACGCCACGTGCAGCGCTACCTGGTCTCGGTGATCGAGACGGGGCCGGAACATAAGAAGGTGTGTGCCGTCCGTGCCTGGTACTGGTCCCAGGTCAGCCTCGTCTACGAGTCCGTCGAGGCCCTTCGTGCGCGCCGGCCCACCCCGACGGGCCGGGCCGCGGACGACGAGGTGGCCGATCTGCGTGGCCTGTATCGGATCGCCTGCCTTGCCGCATTCCTTACTTGCCGGCATGTGGCCACCCGGGAGTGGCTCGCCCGCGGATTCATCCTCAAGGACGAGTACTACCCTGCAAACCTGCACGATCTCGTGGCACAAGCCCGCATAATCGCCGAGCGAGACGCGCATCGGTATAAGGACCTGCTTGCCAAGGACGACGACGGAACGAACATGGCGCAGCTTCGCTTCGACGGCCACTAACTGGCAGAGTAAGCCGCACTCTTCTGCCGCGAGCCGCGCGTAACGCAACGTGACCCGGCACCGCTGGGTTGCCGCTCGAAACTGCCGATGAGCGCGCACCCGATCTCGGTGCGGTTGCTTCGGTGAGGACTTGATCGACGGACCGGTGGCGGTGAGGCACGATAGGCCCATGGGCTTCGGTCTCGTCGTGCTTGCGGTCGACCCGAGCGCGACCGATGCCGCGGTACAGGCGATGGCGGAGCAGTGCCAAAGCCTGCATCACCCCGAGGGCGAGCTGGACGAACGCATCGTCGGGTTCTACGAGAACCTCCGCGCCCACTACCCGGACTTCCCGCCGTACGATCACGACTCCCCGTGGATGGACATGCCGCTGAATGTCGGCATCGACCACGTCAGCATGCAGCTGAGCTTCAGCGAACGCAGCACGCCCGCGTTGCAGTTGATTGACCAACTCGCCCGCCGATACGACCTCACCATCTACGACCCTCAGGACGACGAGGTCACGCGACCTACGGACGTACGAGCGCCGGTGGATCCCGCGATCGTGGCGTTGATAGAGGAACTACGGGCGCCGGACCGTTGACCACCAGGCGGCCCGGACATGCTGTGTGCGGACGATGCAAACGATCTTGGCCTACGGATTTGCCGCCGATCGAGGGTAGCGGTGACCGTCGTGCCGATGATGGCTGTGCGGTTGTTCCGAGTCCCACAACTCCGGGGCGCCCTGCGAAGGGCACCTCTGCGGTGTCATCACCCGGTTACACCGGGCGGCCTTCGGCGGTCCGCCTGCGAGCTTGGGACCCGTGCGGCGGCTCCGCTTGCATCATGTGGGAGGGCTTGGATTTCCGTTCGGCGCAGCCTCGGACTTGTAGAGGTGACGGCTGCCCTGCGTCGGCGATTGCTGCTTCCTCGTATCCTGCGGGCCATGCCCGATGATCCGCTCAGCTCGCGCCCGCCACTCAGGCGAGCGACCCGTACGTTAATCGCCGCGCTGCTGGTGTTCGGCGTGGTGGTGCCATCCGTCATCATCCGTGAGCTGATCGAGGACGCGATGGGCAGTGGCCCGCTCGCGGATCTCAGCTGGATCGCAGTTCCGATGGCGGCCACGGCCTGGCTTGCGCCGCGTGCTTCCTACCGTCGCCGCGACGCACTGTGGTGGCTCGCTGGCGGCTTCGGCCTCTACATCTTCGTAGTGATCGCATGGCGGGTAGCCTTCCTGCCCTACCGCGATTGGCCGCCTCGACCCGATGAGGCATCCCGAGTCAGCTGGCTGCGCGACGGTCAACAGTCCGGGTTGTGGTACCTGCCGGGGGTAGCAAAGTAGGCGGTGACGGCCGCGTCGTTGAAAGCGGATCTCCTCACCGGGCAGTCGTAAACCGTCCGGCCCCTCCGTACGGGACAAAGGCTCCCTACGCGGCTGACTTGCGGCGGTAGGGCCCGCCGCTGTGCCCTGGCCCGTACGCCGATAGCCGGCAAAGCAGCGCTCCAGCGGTTCACTTCCGATCCGACCCGGACTGTGTTTGAGCTGATCGCGGTGCACGGATTTGCCGCAGATATTGCTACGTCGTCGCTCTGACCGCCGCTACCGGCAGTCTCTGCGGCGGATGATCCTTATCGCGCAAAGGTGAAGATCCGGCCGCTCGGGGGCGGGCTGTCAGGTCGGCCGCGGAACAGGTGCACGCCCACTGAGAACAGTTCGTCGGGTGGCGCGTCGAATGCCTGCTCGGTGAAGTCCACGCCGGCGAACCAGCGCCGCACCACCGGGGTCAGGTCCGGAGGCCTACGTGTCCGGGTCCAGATCACCGTTGCTCCTGGCGCGCACAGCCTCGGCAGTGAGGTGATCGTCGCTCGGGCGTTCTGGTCGCTGATGTTGCCCAGCACGCCGGCGAGGAGCACCAGGTCGGCCGGGACGGCGGTACGGTACGCGGCGAAGTCACCGGCGTCGGTACACCGGACGGTGATACCGCCGAGACCGGCCGCAGCGGCGCGCTTGCGTGCGGCTGTGGCGTTGCGTGGGTCCTTTTCGATCAGTTCTGCCTGCACCCGGTCGGCGTCCGAGCGGCGGGTCAACACGCCGATGAGGTCGTGGCCCTGGCCCGCGCACACGCTGACGACTCTTAGCGTGAACTCCGGCCGCTGGTCCAGCCAGTCGTCGATGTGGCGCTGCACGATCCGTAGTCGCCGTGACAACGCAGACGTGTCGTCGGCGTACGGCGAGTGCCAGTCGTGCCAGTCTGTCGTCTCGGCCACCCGACGATGCTGCCAGACGCATCCGAACCCTGCCGACCACGACCGCTTGCCCGCACCGAACGCGTTACCCACAGCGATGGCACCTTGGCCCCGACGGTGCGGTCGTGCCGATGTGCGTGTGTTCACTGTGAGGGCTGTCTCGTCCTGCGTTGTGGTTCGTCCGGGTACCGAAACGTGGTCATGCCGTCCCATGGAGAGCGCCATCATTGCTTGGTGACCAGCTTTCCTGCGCAGGCGCGCCGCGTCCGCGACAGTACGCTCTCGCCGCAGCGCAGGCTTCATGCATTGCGGGAGTGCGCTCTGCACTGTGCCCCGTACGGATTCCGCGCCACCTGGCACCACCTGGTCGTCGCCGCCCGTATCCCACGCAGTCTCACCGACGATCTCGACGCGCTCGTGCGTGCCGCTGACGAACTGCAGCGGACGCGCGACGTGGTCGTGCCGCGTGCGCAGGAGTTCGCTGCCCTGCGGCGTCGAGAGAAGGCCACTGGCAGGCGACTCCCACGGACGTCGCCACCCTGGAACTCGTGGGGCTGGCGACCCGCAGGGCGTCGCCGAATCCTGCTGACATCCTGACCTCGCCATGGGTCGTGCTGCCACCCGGTCCGATGCACCCGGTTCACGGGGCTCGAGTGCTGGCTCGCGGTTCAGATTGTGGGGCGGTCGGGTCGTGGTTTCCAGGTGTTGCGGTCGGTCCATGCGCCGGTGCCGACCTGGGTGTGGGGGAAGGGGGTGGTGTCGTGGCTGCGGGTGCCGAGGTCGGGTCGTTCCTTGCGTTCCTGTTCATCGACTTTGATGAGGCTTGTCATGGCGTCGACGTGTCGCTTCTCGGCGTCGCGGAGGTAGCCGATGAAGGTGTTCACCACGTCCAGGAATGCCTTCTCAGGGTTGGTGCATGCGGAGAAGGGGCTGTTGATCGCGTCGAGGTAGGTGTTGAGGGCGGTGATGAGGGTGCTGATTTGTTCGTAGCCGAGGCTGGCGTAGGCGTTGCGGAGGCCTTCGAGCATGCTGGCGGCGCGTTTGCCTTCGTCGGCCAGCCAGCGGGCCTGGGTTTCGAGTTGGGTGAGGTAGGTGATGGCGCGGTCGGCATAGTGGGTGAAGGCTTGCGCGGCGGCGCCTTCCCAGTAGAGCTTGAGGTTGGCGAGTTCGCCGGCCATTTCGGCGCGTAGTTCGCTGTAGGTGTTGGCGACGGAGTGGATCAGGTCGGCGCGGTTGCGGATGATCGGGGGC
>NZ_PNOZ01000090.1:0-22560 GCF_002879555.1 Verrucosispora sp. ts21
GGGTTAGTCGGGGGTGGGGCCCCAGCGGGCTTGTTCGAGGGTGGTCAGGGCTTGGGCGATGGCGTCGGGGTTGTCGTCGGCGGAGCGTAGGAGGGTGGTGGCCTCGTCGACGGCGTCGGTGAGCAGGCGCCACTGGGCGTCGCGCTCGCGGACCATCTCCGACTGGGCGGCCAGTTGGCGGGTCTTGGTCCAGAGTTCCACGAAGACGGAGACCTTGGCTCGCAGCACCCAGGGGTCGAAGGGCTTGGTCAGGTAGTCCACCGCGCCGACCGCGTAGCCGCGCAGGGCCAGTTGCGCGTCCCGGTCGGCGGCGGTCAGGAAGATGATCGGTACGTGCCGGGTGCGTTCGCGCCGCTTGATGTGGCTGGCCGTCTCGAAGCCGTCCATGTCCGGCATCTGGGCGTCGAGCAGGATGACCGCGAAATCGTCGACCAGCAGTTGCTTGAGCGCCGCCTCCCCGCTCTCCACCGCCACCGACTGCACCGGCAGCCCCTGGAGGATCGCCTCCAGGGCCATCAGGTTCTCCCGGCGGTCATCGACCAGTAGCGCCTTCGCCACCTGCGTCACGAGCCCTCCTCGGTACGGCTGCCACTGATCCAGGAGCCCATCAACTCGATCAGCTCGTCCAGGTCGACAGGTTTGGTGATGTAGTCACTCGCCCCCGCCACGATCGCCGACTCCCGATCGCCGGGCATCGCCTTGGCCGTGAGGAACACGATCGGCAGATCGGCGAACCGGTGGTTGCGCCGGATCTGCCTGGTGGTCTCGTACCCGTCCTGGTCGGGCATCATGGCATCCATCAGCACGATGTCGACCTCCGGGTGCTCGGCGAGCAGGCGTACGCCGTCGTTGCCGTTGTCGGCGTAGAGCACCGTCATGCCGTGTAGTTCCAGCGCGCTGGTCAGGGCGAACACGTTGCGCACATCGTCGTCGACGATCAGCACCGTGGCGCCGTCCAGTTGGCGGGTCTTCGGCGCCTCCGGCTGCTGTGGCAGCAACTCCACCGGTGGCATCAGCAGCGACGACGGCAGGCCGGCCCGCTGCGGGGAGGGTGGTGCCGGGGCCACCACGGCGTCCGGCGCCAGCACGTCGGGCAGGTAGAGGGTGAATGTCGAGCCCTGGTTGGGCACCGAACTGACGGTGATCGTGCCGCCGATCAACCGGGCCAGGTCGCGACTGATGGACAGGCCCAGTCCGGTACCGCCGTAGCGACGGCTGGTGGTGCCGTCCGCCTGCTGGAACGCCTCGAAGATCAGTGACAGCTTGTCGTCGGAGATGCCGATGCCGGTGTCGACCACCGTGAACGCGATCACCTGACGGGCGTTGATCAACGCCGGTACGTCGAAGACCGCGTGCTCCGGCGCCCGGGAGATGCGCAGCGTCACCGCGCCGTTGTCGGTGAACTTCACCGCGTTGGAGAGCAGGTTGCGCAGGATCTGCTGGAGTCGCTGGGCGTCGGTGACCACCGCGGGCGGCAGATCCTTGGCCACTCGTACCTGGAAGTCCAGGCCCTTCTCCTCGGCCTGCGGGGCGAACGCCTGCTCGACGTAACTGCGGATCTCCTCGAACCGGACCTCGGTCGGCTCCACGTCCATCCGCCCAGCCTCGATCTTGGACAGGTCGAGGATGTCGTCGATCAGGCGCAGCAGATCCGAACCGGAGCCGTGGATCGTCCGGGCGAACTCGATCTGCTTCGGGGTCAGGTTGCGCTCCGAGTTCTCCGCCAGCAGCCGAGCCAGCAGGAGCAGCGAGTTCAGCGGCGTACGCAGTTCGTGGCTCATGTTCGCCAGGAACTCCGACTTGTACGCCGAGGCGCGGGTGAGCTGCTGCGCCTTCTCCTCCAGACCGAGCCGGGCCATCTCGATCTCCCGGTTCTTGGTCTCGATGTTGCCCTTCTGCTCCGACAGCAGGGTCGCCTTCTCCTCCAGTTCGGCGTTGGTGCGCTGCAACTCCGCCGACTGTTCCTGCAACTCGTGGGCCAGCCGCTGCGACTGGGCGAGCAGTTCCTCCGTACGCCGGTTGGCCTGAATGGTGTTGACCGCGATGCCGATGGTGGCGACCAGCCGCTCCAGGAAGGACAGGTGCAACTCGGAGAAGGGTGTGACGCTGGCGAACTCGATCACCCCGAGTAGTTCGCCCTCGAAGAGGACCGGCAGCACGACCAGGTCGGCCGGTGGGGTGTCGGCCAGCCCGGAGCGCAGCGTGATCCGCCCGTCCGGTACGGCGCCGACGCGGATCGTCCGGCGGGAGAGGGCGGTCTGCCCGACCAGCCCTTCACCGGGGCCGAAGGTGACCTCGTGACCTCGGGACACGTAGCCGTACGAGGCGGTCAGCCGTAGCCGCATCACGCCCTCGGAGTTGTCCGCCAGGAAGAACGCGCCGAGTTGCGCGTCGACCAGTGGCGTCACCTCCATCATGATCATCCGGCAGACTTCGCCGAGGTCGCGCTGGCCCTGCAACAGACCACCGATGCGGGCCAGGTTGGAGTCGAGCCAGCCCTGCTCGGCGTTCTTGTGGGTGGTCTCCCGCAGGGTGACGATCATCTGGTTGATGTTGTCCTTGAGCTCGGCGACCTCGCCCTGCGCCTTCACCGCGATCCGCTGGGTCAGGTCGCCGCGGGTCACCGACGTCGACACCTGGGCGATCGCCCGCAACTGGGTGGTCAGGGTGGAGGCGAGCTGGTTGACGTTCTCGGTCAGGTCCCGCCAGGTGCCGGAGACCCCCTTCACCTGGGCCTGACCACCGAGCTTGCCTTCGATGCCGACCTCGCGGGCCACCCGGGTCACCTCGTCGGCGAACGAGGACAACTGATCCACCATCGTGTTGACGGTGTTCTTGAGCTCCAGGATCTCACCCTGCGCGTCGACGGTGATCTTCTGCGACAGGTCACCGTTGGCGACGGCGGTGGTGACGGAGGCGATGTTCCGTACCTGGCTGGTGAGGTTCGACGCCATCGAGTTCACGTTGTCGGTCAGGTCCCGCCAGGTGCCCGAGACGCCCTTCACCTGGGCCTGACCACCGAGCTTGCCCTCGGTGCCCACCTCACGGGCCACCCGCGTGACCTCGTCGGCGAACGACGACAACTGATCCACCATCGTGTTGACGGTGTTCTTCAGCTCCAGGATCTCACCCTGCGCGTCCACCGTGATCTTCTGCGACAGGTCACCCTTGGCCACTGCGGTGGAGACCTGGGCGATGTTTCGCACCTGGCTGGTCAGGTTCGACGCCATCGAGTTCACGTTGTCGGTCAAATCCCGCCAGGTGCCGGCCACGCCGCGTACCTGGGCCTGGCCGCCGAGCTTGCCCTCGGTGCCCACCTCACGGGCCACCCGGGTCACCTCGTCGGCGAACGACGACAGCTGGTCCACCATCGTGTTGACGGTGTTCTTCAGCTCCAGGATCTCGCCGCGGGCATCCACGGTGATCTTCTGCGACAGGTCACCCTTGGCGACGGCCGTGGTGACCGAGGCGATGTTCCGTACCTGGCTGGTGAGGTTCGACGCCATCGAGTTCACGTTGTCGGTCAGGTCCCGCCAGGTGCCCGAGACGCCCTTCACCTGGGCCTGACCACCGAGCTTGCCCTCGGTGCCCACCTCACGGGCCACCCGCGTGACCTCGTCGGCGAACGACGACAACTGATCCACCATCGTGTTGACGGTGTCCTTGAGCTCCAGGATCTCGCCGCGCGCGTCGACCGTGATCTTCTGCGACAGGTCACCCTTGGCCACCGCCGTGGACACCTGGGAGATGTTGCGGACCTGGCTGGTCAGGTTGCCGGCCAGCTGGTTGACGTTCTCGGTCAGGTCCCGCCAGGTGCCGGAGACCCCGCGTACCTGGGCCTGACCACCGAGCTTGCCCTCGGTGCCCACCTCACGGGCCACCCGCGTGACCTCGTCGGCGAACGACGACAACTGATCCACCATCGTGTTGACGGTGTCCTTGAGTTCGAGGATCTCTCCCTGCGCCGCCACGGTGATCTTCTGCGACAGGTCGCCGCGGGCAACCGCCGTGGACACCTGGGCGATGTTGCGCACCTGGGCGGTCAGGTTCGACGCCATCGAGTTGACGCTGTCGGTGAGGTCCTTCCAGGTGCCGGCCACGTTGGGAACCTCGGCCTGACCACCCAGCTTGCCCTCGGTGCCCACCTCACGGGCCACCCGGGTCACCTGCTCGGCGAAGAGCCGCAGGGTGTCGGTCAGCGAGTTCATCGTGTCGGCCAACTCGGCGACCTCGCCCCGGGCGCTCACCGTGATCTTCTGGCTCAGGTCGCCCTTCGCCACTGCCGTGGCCACCTGGGAGATCGACCGCACCTGACCGGTGAGGTTCGACGCCATGGTGTTCACCGAGTCGGTGAGGTCCTTCCAGGTGCCGGCGACGCCGCGTACGTCGGCCTGGCCGCCGAGCTTGCCCTCGGTGCCCACCTCACGGGCCACCCGGGTCACCTCGTTGGAGAAGGACGAGAGCTGGTCGACCATGGTGTTGACGGTGCGGCCGATGCGCAGGTACTCACCGCGCAGCGGGCGGCCGTCGATCTCCAGCGCCATGTGCTGGGAAAGGTCACCGTCGGCGACGGCGACGATGACCCGCGCGATCTCGGTGGTGGGTCGACCCAGGTCGTCGATCAACGAGTTGACGGCCCGCTGACCTTCCGCCCACGAGCCGTCCAATCCCTCTTCGTCCAGCCGCTCGGTCAGCCGGCCGTCCCGACCGACGATCCGGCTGATCCGCCGTAGATCCAGATGCTGCCGCTCCTGGAGCGACACCACGTCGTTGAAGGCGTCCGCCACCTCCCCGGCCGCGCCGGAACGCCGCGGAAGCCTGACCTTGAGGTCACCGCCGCGCACCCGGCGCAGCGCCTCCGCCAGCTCGGTGAGGACCGCCTCGTGGTCGGCGACGCTGATCTCCGCGGTCGCCGACTGTTTCGCCGTGGTCATCATTCCTCGCTCACCTCGGGGTCCACCGGCTCGCGCCGGGTCACCCCATCATTGTCCCCGTGACCTCGAAACCGCCACGATGCATCGCCGCCCGGGTTACGGACGCGAACGCCGATCGGTTTGGCACACCAGGGGTGGCGGTGGAGGATACGAGGGTGGCAGCGGAGGCGGGGCCCGCGGCGACCGGAGGCCCACACGAGCACGTACGACGTGTCCGGCTGCCGGCGGATCGTCGTACGCCGGCGGCGGCGCGGGCCGTCGTGCGCTCCGTACTCGCCGAGGCTGACCTGGACGAACTGCTCAACGAGGCACTTCTGCTCACCACCGAGCTGTCCACCAACGCCGTCGAGCACGCCCGCACCGAACTGGACGTCGAGGTGAGCGCCGACGCGGCCGGGCTGACCGTGACCGTGTCCGACTTCGCCTCCGGCCCGGTCGACGAACTCACCGTCGGGGTACGCAACGCGGCCACGGAGATCACCGAGGTCGCCGAACGCGGCCGGGGACTGCTGCTCGTCGATCACTTCGCCAGCCGCTGGGGCACCACCTACCTGCCCAGCGGCAAGGGCGTGTGGTTCCGCCTGGACCGGCGCAGCCCGGCGGGGGACGGCCGCCCGGCGTCGGCCGGTGAGGCGGACGGTGCCGCGGTGACCACCGCACCCAGCGCCGGGGCGATGAGCACGCTGATGCAGACCCTGCCCGATCCGTACGCCGAGGATCCGCTGCCCGACTTCGCCACGAACCTGCTCACCCGGGTGGCGGAGATGATCGGTGCCGCCGGAGGTGTGGTGCGACTGGATCGTGGCGACGGGCAGGGCACCCAGGTGCTCGCCCGGTACGGTCGGCAGCCCCGGCCCGGCCACGACCTGCTCCGGGTGCCGCTGGCGGTGCATCGCCCGTACGCCGGGGAACTGGAACTGGACGCCGCGCCCACCGCGTACGCCCGCCCGCTGGCGGTGCTGACCGCCGAACGGCTCTCGCTGCACCTGGAGAACGACCGGCTGCGCCGCGCCGACGTACGCCGACAGGCATGGCTCACCTTCCTCGCCGAGGCCAGCGAACTGCTCGCCCAGTCGTTGGACGTGGAACTGACCATGGCGCTCGTCCCGCAGTTGGTGGTGCCCCGGCTCGGTCAGTGGTGCGCGGTGCACACCACCGACGAGTGGGGCCGGCTGTGCCTGGCCGCCGCCACGCACGCCGACGAGGCGATGCTGCCGCAGTTGCACGCCACGCTGCGCGAATCGGGTCCCGACTCGATCCAGGCCCGGCTGCGGGAGGCCAGCCGCAACGGCACCCAGACGCCGCTGGGCGCGCCGATGGAGGGCTTCGCCGTACCGTTGATCGCCCGGGGGCAGCGCCTCGGCACCCTGGCGGTCGGGCGACACCAGCGGCACCGGCACGACCCGGACGAAATCGCGGTGCTGGAGGACGTGGCCCGGCGGGCCGCCCTGGCCATCGAGAACGCCCGGATCCACGCGGAACGGCGACGCATCGCGCAGACCCTGCAACAGTCGCTGCTACCGCCGGTGCTGCCGGTGGTCGACGGCATCGGCTTCGCCGCCGAGTACGTCCCGACCGGCGGGGACGCCGACGTCGGTGGTGACTTCTACGACGTGGTGCCGCTGCCGGACGGGCGCTGGCTGGTGGTGATCGGCGACGTATCCGGCAAGGGAGTGCAGGCCGCGGCGGTCACCGGGCTGGTCCGGGACGTGATCCGGGTGCTGGCCGGCGACGGCAAGCCGCTGCCGGAGTTGCTGTCCCGGCTCAACGAGACGCTGGTCGAGCGGGGTGCCGGACGGTACTGCACGCTGGCGCTGGCCGTGGTCGCGCCGAGCGAGGGTGACCGGCTCGACGTCGAGCTGCACCTGGCCGGACATGATCGACCGTTGCTGCTGCGTACCGGTGGCGGCCCGGCCAGCTTCGTCGGCAGCGGTGGCACCGCGCTCGGCCTGCTCGACACGATCAGCTCACCGTCCTCCGAGATCATCCTCGGCCCCGGTGACTGCCTGGTCTTCTACACCGACGGGGTGACCGAGCGCCGCCGGGGCCGGGAGCTGTTCGGCATCGGTCGGCTGCGTGACGCCGCCACTCCGCTCGCCGGCTACCCCGCCGACGTGGTGGCGGCCCGGCTGCGCGCCACCGCGATCAACTTCTCGGTGGAGGAGCCGCGCGACGACATCGCCATCCTCGTCCTGCGCAACGACGCCGCCGGCTGACCCACCTCACCCGCCGTCAGAGGCCACCGACTGATCCACCTCACCCGCCAGCGGCTGGTCCGCCTCGCCTCCGATCAGAGGCCGCCGGGGAGGCGGCCGGGAGCGAGCCGGTGGCCCGGGTCGAGGTGCTGCTTGACCGCGCGGAGGCGGGCCAGGCCGACCAACTCGCCCCAGAGGTCGACGGCCCGCCGGACGGCCGGTGGCGCGGAGAGCACCACGCATCGGCCCTGCCGGGCCAGCAGCACGCTGCGGACGGCGGCCAGGATCGCCGCCACCCGGTCGGGCGCGAGCGAGCCCGGCAGGGCGGCGTGCACCACGCCCAGACCGGCTGAGCCACGCACCGGAACCGGGGACCCGGCCGCGTCACGCAGCGCGTACACCGCCGCGTGCAGGTCGGTGATCGGCACCTCCAGCCTCAGCGCGGTGTCACCGGGGGCGAACGGATAGCTGCGCCACCAGGCCGGGGCCGACCTGGCCACTGTCGCGCGGGCGCCGAGCAGGGACACCAGCCGGTCGCTGCGCTCCGCCACGTCGGAAGGGCCGCCCTCCAACAACACCACGAGCGACCCGGCGCCTGCCGGGCTGGCCGGTGACCGCCCGGTCATGGACGGATGACGGGCCATCGCGGCGGCCCGCGCATCCCACGGCAACCGGTCCTTTCCGCCGACCGGCAGATCCAGCTCGATCGCGGCCGGGTCGAGGCGGGCGGCGAGCACCGCGCGGATCAGATCGTGCACCTCCAGCGGCGTCCACACCGGTCGGGTCACCCACACTCGGCAGGCCGGCATGGCCTGCACCCGCAGGGTCGCGCTGACCAGCACGCCGAGCGCCCCCTCCGAGCCGCACAACAGCCGGGCCTGGGCCAGCCCGGCGGCCCCGCCGTCGGCCTCGGTCAGCTCCCCGTCGGCGGCCAGGTAACGCAGGCTGACGAGCTGGTCGCAGGCGGTGCCGTGCCGGTGCCGCAGCGGACCCGCCTCGTCGGCGGCGAGCACGCCACCGATCGTGGCACCGGGCGAGGGGGCGTCCACCGCGAGCCGCTGACCGGTGCGTTCCAGGGTGGCCTGGACCGCCCGCAGCGGCGTGCCGGCGCCGACCTCGGCGGCACGCTGACCGGGCGGCCGATGCCCGATGCCGGCCAGTCGCCCGGTGTCGAGCAGGATGTCGACCCGCTCGGGCGGAGCACCCCAGTCGATTTTCGTGCCGGCCCCGCGCGGGACCACGCTCAGGTCGTGTCGTGCGGCCAACCGGAGCACCCGGGCCGCCGCGTCGGCACCGCCGGGAACCGCCACCCAGCGGGCCGGTCGCCCGGCCACCTCGTCGGCGGGGCCGGCGAACCGGGCGAAGCGCGGGCCACAGATCTCGATCAGTCGGCGGGTGATGTCGAGGGCACCGGACGTGCCGGTGGAACGTGCTGGCACCATGCCGCGATCGTACATGTGTTCGAACGATTCGGTAGGTCTTTGCTACCTACGGGAGCCGAGCAGGGCCGGTAACGTGACGCCGTGACCACCGAGACCCCCGCACCCGTGGCGAAGCGGGTACCCACCGAACGCGTCCACCACGACGACATCGTCGTCGACGAGTACGCCTGGCTGGCCGCGAAGGACGATCCGGAGACCATCGCCTACCTCGAAGCCGAGAACGCCTGGACCGAGCGGCGCACAGCCCACCTGTCCGGGCTGCGGACCGAGTTGTTCGAGGAGATCCGTCGACGCACCCAGGAATCCGACCTGTCGGTACCGACCCGCAAGGGCGGGTACTGGTACTACACCCGTACGGTCGAGGGCCGGCAGTACGGGGTGCACTGTCGGCGGGCCGTACGCGACGGCGAGACCACGCCCCCGATCAGTGCCGACGGCGCACCCCTGGACGGCGAGGAGATCCTGCTCGACGGCAACCTGCTCGCCGAGGGGCACGACTTCTTCGCCCTGGGCGCCTTCGACGTCAGCCCCGACGGGCGTTCTCTCGCATACTCCACGGACTTCTCCGGCGACGAGCGGTTCACCCTGCGGATCAAGGATCTCGTCAGCGGCGAACTGCTGCCCGACGAGATCCCGGGCACCTTCTACGGCACGGCGTGGTCGACCGACGCCTCGGTGCTGTTCTACGTGACGGTGGACGAGGCGTGGCGCCCGCACCGGGTCTGGCGTCACGTGATCGGCACCGCCGCCGGCGACGACGTGGTGGTGCACGCCGAGGATGACGAACGCTTCTGGGTCGGGGTCGAGTTGACCCGCTCGGAGCGGTTCATCCTGATCGACATCG
The DNA here is from genome assembly GCF_002879555.1 of Verrucosispora sp. ts21. Lineage (NCBI taxonomy): Bacteria > Bacillati > Actinomycetota > Actinomycetes > Micromonosporales > Micromonosporaceae > Micromonospora > Verrucosispora sp. ts21. Next base: position 9,416 of record NZ_PNOZ01000090.1, read on the forward strand.
CCAGCAAGCTCACCAGCGAGGTACGGGTCATCCCGGCCGACAACCCGACCGGCGAACCCGCGGTGATCGCACCACGCCGGCAGGGCGTCGAGTACTCGGTGGAGCACCACGGGCACCGGTTCCTGATCCTGCACAACGACGGCGCCGAGGACTTCGCCCTCGCGTACACCTCGGCGGACGCGCCGGGCGACTGGGTGCCGATGATCGACCACTCCCCCGGCACCCGGCTGGAGGCGGTGGACGCCTTCGCCGACCACCTGGTCGTCACGCTGCGCAGCAACGGCCTGACCGGTCTGCGGGTGGTGCCGCTCGACGGCGGGGACGCCCACGACATCGAGTTCCCGGAGCCGCTGCACACCGTCGGCCTGGACGGCAATCCCGAGTACCGCACGGACCGGCTCCGGCTGCGCTACACCTCGTTGATCATCCCCGACTCGGTGTACGACTACGACCTGGCGACCCAGGAACTGACGCTGCTGCGCCGCCGGCCGGTGCTGCCCGGCCCGGACGGCCAGCCGTACCAGCCGGAGGACTACGAGCAGCAGCGCGAGTGGGCGTTGGCCGACGACGGGACCCGGGTGCCGATCTCGCTTGTCTACCGCCGGGGTACGCCCCGCGACGGCTCGGCCCCCTGCGTCATCTACGGCTACGGGTCGTACGAGGCCAGCATGGACCCGTGGTTCTCGGTCGGCCGGCTGTCCCTGCTGGACCGTGGGGTGATCTTCGCGGTGGCCCACATCCGAGGTGGCGGTGAACTGGGCCGCCGCTGGTACGACCACGGCAAGATGCTGGCCAAGAAGAACACCTTCACCGACTTCGTCGCCTGCGCCCGCCACCTGGCGAAGGCCGGCTGGACGGCACCGGACCGGCTGGTCGCGCGCGGCGGCTCGGCCGGTGGCCTGCTGATGGGCGCGGTCGCCAACCTCGCCCCCGACGCCTTCACCGGCATCGTCGCGCAGGTGCCGTTCGTGGACGCGCTCAACACCATCCTCGACCCGTCCCTGCCGCTGACGGTGACCGAGTGGGAGGAGTGGGGCAACCCCCTCGCGGACCCCGAGGTGTACGCCTACATGAAGTCGTACACCCCGTACGAGAACGTCGCGCCGCTGGACTATCCGGCGATCCTCGCGATGACCAGCCTCAACGACACGCGGGTGTTCTACCACGAGCCGGCCAAGTGGATCGCCCGACTGCGGGCCGTCGCGCCGCAGGGCGACTACCTGCTCAAGACCGAGATGGAGGCCGGTCACGGCGGCCCCAGCGGACGGTACGACTCCTGGCGGGAGGAAGCCTTCATCAACGCCTGGACCCTGGACCGCTTCGGCCGCGCCTGACCGCTCCTGTCATTCCCTTTCCCGCGGCGCCGGCCGCTCACCCGCTGCCGGCGCCGCACCACCCTCCCAGGTCTGCCCAGTCCTCCATGATCACGCCCGATCCACGATCGAGTGGCTTTCTCACGCTCACAGACCACTCGATCCGGGATCGAGCGTGACCTTGGCGAGCCGGCAAACTTCACCTGCGACCTCTGCGCTCCGGTCGGGAGGAGTCGGGAGGAGCTTCGGACTCCCGGCGCGGCGGCAGGTAGGGCTGGGCATACCCCGGAAGGTGGATCCAGTCGGCTGGGGTCGGGACAGGTCGTTCAATAGCGTCGTCGGCATGACACCGGTACCAGCGACCCACCTCGCCCAGGCGCTGCGCCAGCGCCGATATCCGCTGACCAGTTGGCCGTGGCGAGCCCTGGCCTACCTGCTGACAAGTGTGCCGCTGGCGGGCGTACTCTCGCTCGGGTTGTTGGTGGTGGTGGCGCCGCTGGTCGCCGCGACCAACGCGGCCCGCCAGGGTCGGCCGGTGCCGTTGGCGCTCGGGGTGTTCCTGGCCGTCGGCGCGTTGACCGTGCTGGCGCTGGCGCCGCTGCTCAGCGTGCCGGTGGCGGCGTTCGAGCGGTACCGGATCGGGCTGGTCGACGACCGTCCGCTGGCGCATGCGCCCTGGCGCGGGTTCGCCGCGCGGTACACCACGGGCGCGGCCTGGCGGGAGGCCGCCCACCTGTTCTTCCTCGGCGGTGTCGTCCCCGCCGGGTACTGGCTGTTCGCCCTCGTCGTGGCGCTGGACCTCGGGCTGATCGCCAGCCCTTTCCTGGTCGGTCCGGGCGAGGAGGTGGTCCTGCTCTGGGCCACGGCGCAGACACCGGAGCAGGCCGTGCCGTACGCGATCGTCGGCGTGCTGCTGCTACCGGTGCTCTGGTACGCGGCCGGCGTGCTGGCCGCCGCCCAGAGTGCCGTCACGCGGTGGCTGCTCGGCTCGGACGCGACCGCGCTGCGCGAGGTGTCCCGGTCGCGGGCCCGGCTGGTCGACGCGTACGAGGCCGAGCGTCGGCGCATCGAACGCGACCTGCATGACGGCGCTCAGCCCCGGCTGACCAGCCTCAGTCTGCAGATCGGCCTGGCCCGGCTGGACGTACCGGACGACTCTCCGGCCGCCCGGCCCCTCGACGTGGCGCACGAGCAGGCCATGAGCCTGATGGTGTTGCTTCGGCAGATCGTCCGGGGCATCCGCCCGCAGAGCCTGACCGATCTCGGGCTGGCCGGTGCGGTCCGGGAACTCGCCGACGAGTCCCCGGTGCCCGTCGACGTGCACGCCGACCTGCCACGACCGCTGCCGGAGGCAGCCGAGACCACTGCGTACTTCGTGGTGTCGGAGGCGCTCGGCAACGTGGCCCGGCATGCCGGGGCGACCCGGGCCGAGGTCCGGCTCACCGACACCGGACGCCACCTGATCGTCGAGGTCACCGACGACGGACGGGGCGGCGCGGACCCAGCGGGCGGCAGCGGCCTGACCGGTCTCGCCGACCGGGTCGCCGCCGCCGACGGGCGGTTGCTGCTGGCCAGTCCGGTGGGCGGTCCCACGGTCGTCCGGGTGGAACTACCGTGGTCGAGGTGACCCGGGTCGTACTCGCCGAGGACGAGGTGCTGCTGCGTGAAGGGCTGGTGGCCCTGCTCACCCGGTTCGGATTCGAGGTGCTCGACGCGGTCGGCACCGCACCGGCGCTGCGGGAGGCGGTCCGCACGCACCGGCCGGACCTGGTGGTGACCGACATCCGGATGCCGCCCGACCACCGCGACGACGGGCTGCGCACGGCGGTCGAGTTGCGCGGCGAGCAGCCGGGCCTGGCCGTGGTCGTGCTCAGCCAGCACGTGCAGCCCGAGTACGCCGCCGCGCTGCTGGACAGCGTCGACGGCCGCCGGGTCGGCTACCTGCTCAAGGACCGGGTGGCCGAGGTCACCGACTTCGTCGACAACCTGCGTACCGTCCTCGCGGGCGGGACCGTGGTCGACCCGGACGTGGTCCGGCGGCTGCTGCACCACCCCCGCGATCCGCTGGCCGCCCTCACCGCACGGGAACGGGAGGTGCTGGTGCTGGTCGCCGAGGGCCGGTCGAACGCGGCCATCGCCGCCCGGCTGCACGTCACCGAAGCCGCCGTCGGCAAGCACATAGGCAACATCCTGGCCAAACTCGGCCTGCCGCCCGACGACGACACCAACCGTCGGGTGCTGGCCGCACTTACCTACCTGCGCGCCAACTCCGCCTGAGCCCGTCAGGCGAACGCGACGAGGTCGCGGCCGGCAGGTCGGCCGACAGCAGGGATCTGGACGGTGCCGAATCGGCTGTCGAGCAGGTGCCCGCTACCGCTGAGCGCGATGACCCGCGCCGGGCCGCCCTGGGCGGCGGTGACGGTCATCCGCTGTCCGCGCGCCATGGCCGTCTGCCTGATCCTCAGCAGGACGGCCAGTGCGGCGCAGTCGAGGAACCGCAACGTCTTCAGGTCGAGCGTCAGGTGCGTGACCCACCGGGGCGCGAGGAGGCGTCCGATGTCGTGCTGAAGGTGCTTGATCGTGGACAGGTCGGCCTCACCGGTCAGGGTCACGTACCGGCTGCCCGGTCTTACGTCGTAATGATCGAATCGCAACAGATCGTCCATGGGATGACTCGGTCCCTGCCCTGGCGAAGGGCGTTCTGAGGGCCGGAGAGGTTGCCACCGTCAATCCGGCGCCGGGGAGGACAGAGCTGAAGCACGACAGTGCCGACCTCGACGTGGTGTTTAGGACACCAGCCGCAACGCTACCCGCACCCGGCCGTCGCGGCCAGTTACAGCCGGTCGGCTCAGTGCCGACGCAGGGCCACCACGGCGACGTCGTCCTGGATCTCGTCGGGGGCCAGTTCGTCGAGCAGTCGCTGACAGAACCGGTCGAGGTCGGCGTCGACCCGTACGGCGCTCGCCGCGAGCGCGTTCAGTCCCTCGTCGATGGTGACGTCACGCCGCTCGATGAGACCGTCGGTGTAGAAGACGATCGTCGCCCCGGGTGGCAGCACGAACTCCAGGTCGGCGGGGCGCGGTGCCCGTACCCCGAGCAGTGGTGCGGAGTGGTGCACGTACTCGGTCCTGCCGTCCATGCTGATCAGCGGGGGCAGGTGGCCGGCGCTGGCCAGCCGGACCTGCCCGGTGGCCGGGTCGAGCAGCAGTACGCAGATGGTGGCCAGTTCGGTGGGTAGCAGCGTACGCATCAGCTCGTTGACCCGGTGCAGGATCTCTCCCGGCTGGTGGCCCTCCACCGCGTACGCCCGCAGTGCGTGACGCAGCTCGGCCATCACCGTCGCGGCGTGCAGTGAGTGGCCCGCCACGTCGCCGATCGCCAGCAGCAGGTGACCGTCGAGCATCACCAGCTCGTAGAAGTCGCCACCGATCTCGGTACGGGCGCTGGCCGGCTCGTAGCGGACGGCCAGGTCGAGCCCGGCGATCTGCGGGATGCGTTGCGGGAGCAGGCTGCGTTGCAGCGTCACCGCGATGCGATGCTCCTCGTCGAAGGAGCGTTGCACCTCGATCGCGGACGCCACCGCCTGCGCCAACTGGCGCAGCACCGGCGTCTGGGCGGTCTGCGTCGCGGTGGGTACCACCACGTAGAGCGGCGCCCGGTCGTCCCGCAGCCGGCCGGCGGCCACCGTCACCGTGTCGTCCGGTGGCCATTCCACCAACGCCCAGGCGGCGGGTTCCTCCACCCGGACGGTGGCGCCGATCGGAGTGTCGCTGTCGTCGACGACCCACGGCACGACGCGGCTCTGGGCACCCGGCCCGGCGCAGACCCCGGCCAGGCATTCCCCGTCGTAGGTTTCGGCGACCACCGCGGCGGGGCTCTTGAAGATCTCCGCCGTCCCGGCCGCCGCCAACTCCAACAGTCGGTCGAAATCCGGCGCGGCGTGCACCGCGACCGTGGTGTCCGCCAGCCCGGTGAGTCGTTCGGCGAGCAACTCGGCACGTTGTCGTGCCTGGTAGTAGCGGAGCACCGCGTGGGCGGTGGCGATTAGCTCCTCCGGATCGATCGGCTCCGCCAGGTACGCGTCCGCGCCCCGGGTCAGGCCCTGTGCGCGGTCGGTCGTGTCGATGGCGTGTGCCGACACGTGGATCACCGGCAGCGCGGGGCGGGTCGACTTGATCCGCTCGCAGACCTCGAAACCGCTCAGGTCCGGCAGCCGTACGTCGAGAACGACCAGGTCGACGGGGTCCACCTCGACCTGACGCAGGGCCTCGCTGCCACTCTCGGCCTCGATCACGGTGAACCCGGCCCGCGTCAGCCAGTTCACCAGCAGGTAGCGCTTGGTCCGGCTGTCGTCGACCACCAGAACGGTCGGCGGGGTTTCCACGTCACGTACCGTTCGCCGGCAGCGAGACGGTGAAGGTGCTGCCCCGACCCGGCTCACTTGACAGTTCGAGCGTGCCACCGAGCAGAGTGGCCAGCCGCCGGGCGTACGGCAGACCGAGGCCGGTGCCACCGACCCGGGACGGCCCCGGCACCTGGTAGAACTCCTCGAAGATCCGCTCGTGGAACTCGGCCGGGATTCCGGAGCCGGTGTCCGTCACGACGAGCTTCCAGCTGTCGCCGGACCGCTCGGCGCGCAGCCGCACCTCGCCCCGGGTGGTGAACTTCAGACCGTTGTGCAGCAGGTTGCGCAACACCTGGGCGAGCAACATCTCGTCGGTACGGATGGTGGCGGGCGAGGATGGTTCCTCCACCACCAGCGTCACCTCGGGGACGGTGTGCAGTGCCCGCAGGGTGCCGCGCAGCTGACCGAAGACCGCGCGCAGGTCCACCTCGGCCCAGTTCGGTTCGAGCCGACCCGACTCGGCCTTGGCCAGGTCCAGCAACTCGTTGACCAGGGAGAGCAGATCCGCCGCCGAGGATCGGATCAGGCCGACCTGGCGTTCCTGCTCAAGGGTGAGCGGGTCGGACGCGGCGTCGGTGAGCAGCCGGGCCAACCCGATGATCGCGGTCACCGGTGCCCGCAACTCGTGGCTGACGTTGGCCAGGAAGCGGCTCTTCGACTCGCTCGCCGAGCGCAGCTGCACCGACTTCTCGTCCAACTCGGCGTACAGCGCCACCACACCCCGGTTGGTCTCCTCCAACTCGTCGGTCAGCTGATGATAGAGCGCCAGCACGCCTCGGTTGGTCTGCTCCAGCTCCTCGTTGAGCCGCGCCAGTTCGTCGCGCTGGCTGCGTACCTCGTCGAGGGCGGCGATCAGTTGCGAGTTCTGGGTGGCGAGTTCCTCCTCCACTGTGCCCGGCACGCTCTGCCCGAGCTGGGCACGCAGTTGCTCGACACGCTGTGGCGTGAGCGCCTGCGCGGTGACCGGGATACGTCGTGACATCCTCACGACCGTATCCCCCGCTGCGGCCACCACGCTCAACGTGTCCACCAGGCGTGCCACCGCACCCGACTGCGGCTCGTACCGCCGGTCGGGCAGCGGGCTGACCGGGACGAGGTCGACTCGCAGGTGCTGTCGGCCGTCCGGAGCGGCGGTGACGGCGAACACCACGTCGGCGCCGCCGACGCCGCGCAGCAGGTCCCGGGCCACCTCGCTCAGGGCGGTGGCGATCCGGACCTGGTCCTGGCGCTCCAGGCCGACCGCGGCGGCAACCTCCCGGCCCCGCTGGCGGACCACGAAGATGTCCTGCTCCACCCGCAACGCCATCTGCAACAGCGGTTCGTGCTCCATCACCAGGGCCTCGCCACCAGTACGCCGGCGTCGTCGCGGCGGATGCCCGCGTCCCGTAGCAGCGTGGCGGCCACCACCAGCGGCGACCGCCCGGCCAGGCCGGGATAGTCGGCGAGCCGCCAGCGATCGACCACCCCGTCGCTGTGCATGACCAGCAGGCTGTCGGCGTCGAACGGGTAGTCGTACTGCCGGATCGTGGGGCGTTGGTGCCCGGCGATACCGGGCAGCGAGACCAGCCCTCGCCGCCGGCCGTCCCCGGTGGCCACCACGCCGCTGATGTTGCCCAGCCCGGCGTACCGCAGCAACCCGGCCGCCGGGTCCGGCTCGGCCACGGCGAGCGCCGCGCCTCGGGTGTGCGACAACGCCCGGTGCAGATGGCTGACCACCTCTGCGGGGGCGGCCGCCGGTGCGGCCCGGAAGGCGGCGAGCGCGGCATCGGTGGCGGCGGCGGCCAGCGGCCCGTGCCCCAGTCCGTCGGTGACCAGCACCTGACGGCGCTCGCCGATGGTCCGCCAGGCGTATCCGTCTCCGCTTATCGTCTCCCCGGTCAGCGGCCGGATGAGCCCGCCCACCCAGGGGCGTTCGGTTTCCGCGGCGGCGAACACCTGCACGGCGATGACCGTCCCTCGGCCTGGCTGCGAGTACGCGTCGAACCAGCTGGCCTGGCGGACGATCGCCCCCAGGCCGATGCCGAGCGTGCCGGTTGTCGAGTGGCCGTCGCGGGCGGAGTCGACAAGATCGATCATGCCCGGCCCGGAGTCGATCGCGACCAGTTCAACACCCGCGTCCAACTGGCGACGTACCGGTCGAAGCAGCAGCACCCCGTCCTCGGCGTGCTTGATCAGGTTGCTGGTCAGCTCCGCCGCGACGATGGCCAGATCGGCGATCCGACCGTCGGGCAGCCCCAGCTGCTCGCCCAACCGTTCGGCGGCCCGCCGCACGGCAGTGCCGGGACTGCCGGACTCCACTCGGAACCAGGCACCCCGGTCGGTGACCGGCTCGGCCGTCAACGGGACCACTTGGTGATCGTGATCCGGGTGCCTTGACCGGGAGCGGTCTGGATGTCGAACTCGTCGACCAGCCGTCGGGCACCGCTGAGGCCGAGGCCGAGGCCACCGCCGGTGGTGTATCCGTCGGTCAGCGCCAGCTCCAGGTCGGCGATGCCGGGCCCGGAGTCGGCGAAGACGATGCTGATGCCGGGGCGGCGGCCATTGTCCACTGCGGCCACCTCGACGGTGCCCCCACCGCCGTAGACAAGGGTGTTGCGGGCGAGCTCGCTGGCCGCGGTGACCACCTTGGTCTGGTCGACCAGAGACAGCTTGGCCGCCACCGCCACCGTACGCACCAGTTGGCGTACGCGTACCACGTCTTCGTCGCTGCCGACCGTCTGCGCCTGCGGTCGGCTCAGGTCGACTCCGCTGGTCATGGCGACGCCGTCGGCTCAGCGTCCGAGCTGTCGTCGAACTCGTCGTACTCGCGTTCGCGGTCGGCGGCGATGAGTTCCATCCCCCGCTCGACGTTCAGCGCGGTACGGATGCCGTTGAGCGACAGCCCCAGCTCGACCAGGGTGATGGCGACCGCCGGACGCATCCCGACCACCACCGTCTCCGCGTCGAGCACCCGGGAGATCGAGGCGATGGTGGAGAGCATCCGCCCGACGAAGGAGTCGACGATGTCCAGGGCGGTGATGTCGATGATCACACCGTGGCAGCCGGTGGCGACGATCCGCTCGGCCAGGTCCTCCTGGAGCGCGACGGCCGTCTGGTCGGACATGTCGACCTGGATGGAGACCAGCAGAATGTCGCCGATCTTGAGAATCGGCACCCGCTCCATCAGGCCTCCCGGCGCGACTGGCGGCGGCCGGTCTCGACGCCGGTGAGCCGCAGCACGTGCCGCAGCGCGTCGGCGAGGCTGGCCTTGGTGGCGATGTCACCGAACTCGATGCCGAGCGCGACGATGGTCTGGGCGATCTGCGGCCGGATGCCGGAGATGATGCAGTCGGCACCCATCAGCCGGGCCGCCACCACGGTCTTCAGGATGTGCTGGGCGACCTGGGTGTCCACCGCCGGCACGCCGGTGATGTCGATGATCGCGTACGGCGAGCCGGTGTCGACAAGGGTCTGCAGCAGCCGCTCCATGACCACCTGGGCGCGGGCCGAGTCGAGGGTGCCGACCAGCGGCACCGCCACCACGCCCTCCCAGAGCTTGACCACCGGGGTGGACAGCTCCAGCAGCTGCTCGGCCTGGTCGGCGATCAGGCTCTCCCGGGTGCGCACGTAGCTCTCGAAGGTGAACAGACCCATCTGATCGACAAGCGTGCCGAAGGCGACGTAGTCGCGCAGCGTCCCGGCGCTCTGGTCGGCCTCCATCACGCTCAGCAGGGCGTCCTTGAGAGCGAACACACCGGTGGCGGTCTCGGCGGCGGAGAAGCCCTGGCGGGCCTGCCCCCGGGACACCTCCGCGAGGACTGCGCGCAGCTCGGTCCCCTCCTCGGCAGCCAGGTCGGTGAGACCCTTGCCGAGCGCGTCGACCAGGGCTCGGTGCAGCTCCTGCACCTGATGGCGCAGCTCGGCCTGGCTGAGCCGGCCCCGCAACTGCCCGGCGACGACCTCGGTCCACCGTTGCGTGACCTGATCGACATGACTGGTCAGCAGACCGGCCAGCCGACCGCTCTCGTCAGCGCTCAGCGCCATGACATAACCCCCTCGACCTGGACCGGCCGGACTCTATCACCGAGCACCCGAAAGTTACTTGCCCCACAGCAAGCGAATGGCGGCAGCCACTCGATCTCGTGCCCGTTCTGCGTACCGGGGCTTCGGTGGGATAACGTTCCACCGATAAACAGGAGGTCTGGCGAATGTCCTTGACGGTGCACACGGAACAGCGCGGTGACGTGGTCGTAGTGGCGGTCGCGGGCGAACTCGACATGGCCACCGCGCCCCAGTTGCAGGACCAGATCACCGACCTGCTCGACAAGGGGCGCAGCCGGCTCGTCTTCGACCTGTCGGAGGTTTCGTTCTGCGACTCCACCGGCCTGTCGGTGTTCGTCCGCGCCAAGAACAGCTGCGACGAGGCCGGCGGAGTGGTGCGCCTGGCCGCACCGCAACGCGGAGTGCTTCGCATTCTGGAAGTGAGCGGCCTGGTGGAGGTGCTGCACACCTATCCCACCGTCGACCAGGCGGTGGCGGGCGACCCCACCCCGGCCTCCTCCTGATTCCAGCCCTTCAGCGCTCGTCCTCGATGTAGCGAGGGCGGGCGATCACCATGCCCGCACCCGTCTGCACCGCGAGGGCGAGCAGCAGGAAACCGATCGGCGCCGTCCAGCCTCCGGTGCCCTCGTAGAGGATTCCGACCATCAGCGGCCCCAGCGCCGCGATCACATATCCCGCGCTCTGCGCGAAGGCCGACAACGCGACCGTCCCGTCGGCGGTGCGGGCCCGCAGGCCGATGGTGGTCAGGATCAGGGGGAAGGCTCCCTGGCCGAGGGCCAGCAGCAGCACCCACAGCACCGCCGCGTCCCGGGGCGCGAGGGCCAGGCCCAGGTAGGCCAGCGTCGAAGCGGCGGTCAGCGCGAACACCAGCATCCGCAGGTTCTTCAGCCGGCCGGCAAGCGTCGGCATCAGCAGCGCGATCGGCACCCCGAGCGCGGTCACCGCGGCGAGCAGCAGACCGGCGTCCTGCGGACGGAAACCCGCGTCCCGGAAGAGTTGGGCCAACCAGCCCATGATCGCGTACCCGCTGAGCGACTGCGCGCCGAAGTAGACAGCCATCGCCCAGCCGAGCCGGGTACGACCGGGCCGGATGATCACGCGGGCCACACCGTCGCGGGTCGCCCGCCGCGCATCGGTGCGGCTGCGGCTGCGCAGCGCCGCCGGCAACCACGGGAGTACGGCGACAAGCGCCAGCCCCGCCCAGACGCCCAACCCCGCCCGCCAGGAGCCGAAGGCGTGCGCCACCGGCACCGCAGCCGCCGCAGCCACCGTCGTGCCCGCCACCAACGCCATCGAGTACGCCCCGGTGACCAGCCCGGTGCGATGCGGGAAGTACTGCTTGACCAGCATCGGCATCATGATGTTCGCCACCGCGATCCCGGCCAGCGCGAGCGCGCTGGTCAGCAGGAACACCACGGCGGACCCGGTGACCGCCCGCAGCACCTGACCGACGGCGAGTGCCAGCATCCCCAGCACCAGCAGACGAGCTGTGGACAGCCGACGCACCAGCCACGGCGTGGCCGCTCCGAGACCGGCGAACGCGATGGTGGGCAGGGTGGTGACGAAGCCGGCCATCGTGCCGGAGAGCGCCAGGCCGACGCGTACCTCGTCGAGCAGGGCGCCGAGGCTGGTGACGGCGGCCCGCAGGTTGAGCGCCACAAGCAGCATCCCGACCAGCACCAGCAGGCCACCGTGGGCGCGGGACGCGGTCGGTTCACCGGTCGCGGGTACGACCTGGGTGCCCTGAGCGGTCGACCCGTCGGCGGTGGTCGGTCCGTCGGCGGTGGTCGTCGGAACAGCGGGGGTGCCAGCGGGCGACGAGGGCATGACCTCGAACCTACAATCATGGGATGAATTCGGGCGAGAGGTTGTAACCAGTGCCACCGGCAGTTGATTCCACCTTGGCACCGCCCCGCGGGCGGCGGATCCAGCAGACGATCACCCAACTGCGCCAGCGCATCCTGGCCGGCGAGTGGCCGGTGGGCAGCCGCATCCCGACCGAACCACAACTGGTCGAGGCGCTCGGCGTCGGGCGCAACACGGTGCGCGAGGCGGTCCGTGCCCTCGCGCACGCCGGGGTGCTGGAATGCCGGCAGGGCTCCGGGACGTACGTCATCTCCACCGACGAACTGGCGCCGGTGGTGGCCCGTCGACTGACCGACGACCGGATGGCCGAGGTGATCGAGGTACGCCGCGCCTTCGAGGTGGAGGCGGCACGGTTGGCCGCTCGTCGGCGTACCCCTGCGGACCTGGCTACCCTCGACGAGGCGCTGGCCGTGCGCGAGGCGGCCTGGCGCGGCGGCCGGGTCGCCGAGTTCGTCGAGGCCGACGCGGCGCTGCACACGGCGGTGGTCGCGGCGGCGCACAATGGCATGCTCGCCGAGCTGTACGCCCCCATCGGTGCCGTCATGCGCCGCACCGTCACCCAGGCGATGGGCGGTGTCCTGACCCCGGACCGCCACGTCGACCACGCCCGACTGGTGGCCGCGATCCGGGCCGGTGACCCGGATCTCGCCGCCCGGGAGGCCGCCGCCTTTCTGGAGCCCGACCCCGGGGCATAGGTTGGCCCCTGACGAACACGGGACCTCTCGGGAGTACGGATGCTCAAGGGCTTCAAAGACTTCATCATGCGCGGCAACGTCATCGACCTCGCGGTCGGTGTCGTCATCGGTGCCGCGTTCACCGGACTGGTCACGGCCTTCACCAGTTCGTTCCTCCAGCCGGTCATCAACCTGATCGGCAAGGGCCCGGCCGGCGATGGTGCCCAGTTCGAGCTGGGGGCGAACAACCCAGTCACCTGGGGAGTCTTCGTCAATGCGCTGATCACGTTCCTGCTCACCGCGGCGGCGCTGTACTTCCTGGTCGTCTTCCCGATGAACAAGCTCGCCGAGCGCCGCAAGCGGGGTGAGGAGCCGCCGCCCGCCGCGCCGAGCGAGGAGGTCAAGCTGCTCACCGAGATCCGCGACGCCCTCGTCGCCGCCGGCAGCACCACGCCGGCCCAGCAGCGCAGCGCCCTGGACGACGTCCTCGGTTCGCGGGAGGAACCGCCCAGCGGGCGCTGAACCCGGCACGCTCCGTCAGCCCCTGGCGGGATTCCTGCCAGGGGCCACTCCGAGTCGAACACATGTTCGATAGAGTCCGCGCCATGGAGCAGCGAAAGCACTTGTGGAACGGGAAGTGGGGGCGGCTGGCCCGACGAGACGTCTTCCTCCGTACGGATGCCGACCGGTGGTACGTCGAGCAACGAGCCGGCGGCGCCGAGGGAGTCTCCCGCTTCTACGAGTACGACACCCTCGACGAGGCCGAGGAAACCATTCGTGCCCTGCTCCACCCCTCCGACCCCTGGCGCGAACTCTCCCCCCGCCCACCCTCCTCCTGGACCACCA
>NZ_PNOZ01000091.1:0-22380 GCF_002879555.1 Verrucosispora sp. ts21
CGCCGCGTACTTCCAGATCACGTACGGCCAGCCCCGGCGCATCGCGGTCAGCCAGCCACGGGTGGTCAGGCGGGACTGGACCTGTGCCCACTCGTGGTCGGACCAGCCTCGGCCCTGCAGGGACTGTGCCGCCATTCCGTCCGCCACCCGCCAGGCCAGCGCCTCGACCGGGTCCAGGTCGGCGGCGACCAGCGCGGCCACATGCCCGTCGCCGCGATGCTCACGTAGCGTCGTCGCCGCCTGCCAGAGCCGGGCCAGCGGATAGTCGCCGCGCGGCAGGGCGGCGTTGGCCGCCCCGAGCACCCGCCCGGGGGCCGTACCGACCCCCTCGGCGGCGGCTTCGAGCAGCTCCGCGGCCTCCGCCAAGTGCCGCTCGGGCAGCTCGTACGTCAACTCGGCGAGCGCCTGCACCGCACCGGTCAGCCGGGCCCGCAGCGCCTGCTCCGGGTCGGCCAACTGCCAGATCGACGGCAGGGCCCGGGCAACCATGTGCGGGGCGAAGGTGTAGAAGGCGGCCACCACCGGCGCCGGGCCGACCGGCCCCAGCGGCGCGGCCCGGCCCGCGAAATAACCACGCCAGTACCCGCGCAGCCCGACCGCCTCGTACGCGGCCCGGGCACGCGGATGGAAGTAGGTGACGGCGTGCACCGGCTCGAAACAGGTCCACATCAACCGGGCAGCCTGTGCCGGGTCGTCCCACGCCGTCACCGCTACCCCCTACTGGGCGGCGAGGATGTCGACCACGAAGCGCAGCGGGCCACCCGGACGTCCACCGGCACCGTCGCCGTACGCCTGCTCGGCCGGGATGTCCAGCTGCACCCGGCTGCCCACGGTCACCCCGACCAGGCCCCGGTCCCAGCCCTCGATGACCTGTCCGACACCGATCGGGAAGGTGGCCGGCTCACCCCGGCTCCACGAGGAGTCGAACTCCTCGCCGTTCTCGTAGAACACCCCGATGTAGTTGACGGTGATCGACTGGCCCGCCTCGACCTTCGGGCCGGTGCCCTCGATCAGCGGAGTCACGACGAGCTTGTCGAGCTTGCCCTCACCGGCCTTAACCTCCGGCTGGGTGCCCAGCGCCGGGTCGGCCCCCTCGGGCAACTGCGGGACGGGCGGCGTGTCCTGGGGGGCACCCTGCGTCGGCGTGGCCGACGGCTCACCGGCGACCTGCTCGGGCTCGTCGCCGCCGCGCTGGCCGATCATCACGAACACGGTGATCAGCACCGCGACCACGGCCACGGCGGCGAACGCGCCGGCCCAGGCCTGCTTGCGGCGTTTGGCCTCGGCTGCCTTCTGTTCGGCCAACTGTTCGGCCAACCGCCGCCGTGCCTTGCTTTCCTGCCCGCCCGCGTGCTCGCTCACGTCCTCGACTCCCTGCGCAGAGGTGGATGCGTCCGGCCACGGACGCCGTCGCCGACACACGGTACCTGGTGGCCGGCGCGGTTCCGACGGTCGATCGTGACCAGTGGGACCGCAGAGGGTCGTTGGGACGCATGTGGGGCCTGCGGGCCGCACAGATCACGGCCGGAGCGGGTCAGGCGGTCTTGCGGGCAGCCTTCTTCGGAGCGGCCTTCTTGGCGGCCTTCTTCTCCGCCGCCTTGGGGGCGGCCTTCTTGGCGGTCTCGGTCTTCTTGGCGGTCTCGGCCTTCTTCGGAGCGGCCCTCTTGGCGGCGGCCTTCTTCGCCGGGGCCTTGGCCGCCGCCTTCTTCTGCTGGGCGGAACGCGCCGAGGTGATCGGGGTCGGCTCGCCGGCGCCACCACCGGCCGGTTCCTCGCCCCGGGCCGCGCGGGCCCGCTCGACCGACGCCTTCAGCGCGGCCATCAGGTCGACTGCGGCGGCCGGGGCCTCCTCGGCCTCCTCCGGCTGCACCACCTCGCGGCCCTCCACCTTGGCGTCGATGACCTCCTGCAACGCCGCCCGGTAGTCGTCGGTGAACTCGTCCGGATGGAAGTCACCGGCCATCGAGTCGATCAGCGAGGTGGCCATGGCCAGCTCCGGCGGGCGGATCTTCAGGTCCTCGTCGAGGAAGCCGAAGTCCGGCTTACGGATCTCGTCCGGCCAGAGCATGGTGTTCAGCAGCAACACCCCGTCGCGGACCCGCAGGGTGGCCAACTGCTCCCGCTGGCGCAACGCCACCTTGACTATCGCCACCCGCTCCGAGTCGGTCAGGGCGTCGCGCAGCAGCAGGTACGGCTTGGTCGCGGTGCCCTCCGGCTCCAGGAAGTACGCCTTGTTGTAGAGGATCGGATCGACCTGCTCGGCCGGCACGAACTCCAGCACGTCGATCGCGTGCGAGGTGGTCAACGGCAGATCGGCGAAGTCCTCATCGGTGAGAATGACCATCTCCCCGCCACCGATGTCGTAGCCCTTGGCGATGTCGTCATAGCTGACCTCCTCGCCGCAGACCTGGCAGGTGCGCTTGTACCGGATCCGTCCGCCGTCCTCCCGGTGCACCTGGTGGAACCGGATGTCCTTCTCCTCGGTCGCGGAGTACAGCTTCACCCCGATCGAGACCAGACCGAACGACACGGCTCCCTTCCAGATGGCCCGCATCCCGTACTCCCTTCGCCGGTATCGACCATGCTCGCACCCGAGCGAACGTGACGCGAGGTGTTCGGCCTGGTACTACAGTCGGATGGTGCCCGGCGCGCCGCTCAAACCGATGCTCGCGATGACCGGGCAACTCCCGGTCGGTGCCGGCTGGGCGTACGAGTTCAAGTGGGACGGCGTACGCGCCCTGGCGGACATCGCCGCTGGTCGGCAGCACCTGTACGCCCGCTCCGGTGTGGAGATCACCGCCGCCTACCCGGAACTGATCACGCTCGCCGAGCAGGTCGACGACGCACTGCTCGACGGTGAGGTGGTCCTCTTCGACCAGGCGGGACGCCCGTCATTCACCGCACTCGCGGAGAGGATGCACGTGCGGGACCGGGCGAAGGCGGCCCGCCTGGCGGCGACCGTCCCCGTCACGTACATGATCTTCGACCTGCTCCGGTTGCGGGGCGAGGACCTCACCGGCTGGCCGTACGCCCGCCGCCGGGAGGCCCTCGACGAGCTGGGCCTGGGTGCGGCGCGGTGGGCGGTGCCACCTGTCTTCTTCGACGGCGCGGCCACCTACTCCGCCGCCGGTGAGCACGGCCTGGAGGGGGTGATGGCCAAACGGGTCGACTCGACCTACCGACCCGGGGTGCGCTCACCGGACTGGGTGAAGGTCAAACTGGAGGTGACCGGCGACTTCGTGGTCGGTGGCTGGCGGCCCGGCGCCCGCAAGATCGGTGGGCTGCTGGTCGGGGTGCCCGGTGCCGACGGACGACTCACCTACCGGGGTCGGGTCGGCGGCGGCATCGGCGCGGCGATCGAACGGGAACTGCTGCGCGAGCTGGAGCCGCTGCGCACTCCCACCTCGCCGTTCGCCGCCGGTGTGCCGCGCGAGGATGCCCGGGGCGCGATCTGGGTAACCCCACAGGTGGTGGTGGAGGTGAAGTACGGCCAGCGCACCCCGGACGGGCGGCTGCGGTTCCCCCGGATCCTGCGGCTGCGACCGGACAAGCCGGCCGAGGAGGTCGACGATGCCAGCTGACCGGTTCCGGGTCGAGGTGCAGGGCCGCACCCTGGACCTGTCCAACCTGGACAAGGTGCTCTACCCGCAGGCCGGCTTCACCAAGGGCGAGGTGATCGACTACTACACCCGGATCGCCCCGGTGCTGCTGCCGCACCTGGCGGACCGGGCGCTGACCCGGATCCGCTACCCGAACGGAGTCGACGGCAACTCGTTCTTCGAGAAGAACGCCCCGGCCGCAACCCCCTCCTGGGTACGCACCGAGAACCTGCCCGCCCCCGGGTCGAGCAAGGGACGGGAAACCATCGACTACGTGGTCGCCGACGACCTGCCCACCCTGGTCTGGTTGGCCAACCTCGCCGCGCTGGAACTGCACACTCCGCAGTGGAAGATCGGCGAACACCCCGACCTGATGGTGGTCGACCTGGACCCGGGTGCCCCGGCGTCGCTGAAGCAGTGCTGCCAGGTGGCGCTGCTGCTGCGCGACCGGCTCGCCGCCGACGGGGTGGACGCGTACCCGAAGACCTCCGGCAAGAAGGGCATGCAACTGAGCTGCCCGATCGCCGGTACCCAGTCCTCCGACGACGTGTCGGGCTACGCCCGACGGATCGCGCAGGAGTTGGAACGTGAACACCCGAAGCTGATCGTGTCGAAGATGGCGAAGAACCTCCGACCCGGCAAGATCTTCATCGACTGGAGCCAGAACAACGCGGCGAAGACGACTGTCGCGCCGTACTCGCTGCGCGCCCAGCCGGTACCGTCCGTCTCCGCGCCGTTGACCTGGGACGAGGTCGCCGCCGGTGCGGCCGGCAAGCGCCCGTCGTCGCGGCCGTACACCGCAGGCGAAGTGCTGAGCCGAGCCGACGAACACGGCGACCTGCTCGCCCCCCTGCTCGACCCCGGCCCTGCGCTGCCCGAGCGGTAAGGAAGGGCACCTTATTAACGCCTCCGGTAGAGGAAGGGCCCCTTGTTAACGCCGCTGGACAGGTCGGCGCGGTAAGAGTAGGAAGTGCGGTATGTCTGCTGCGCTGCCCGTGCTGTCCGCCGTCGGCCTCGCCGAGCGGGACCAGCCGCTGATCACCTACCTCGATCACCGGACCGGGCAGCGCCAACAGCTGACCGCCGCCGAGCTGGGCGAGTGGTCGGCGCGGGCCGCCGGGCTGCTGCGTGACGGCTGCGGCCTGACGCCGGGTAGCCGGGTGGCGGTGCTGCTGCCGCCGCACTGGCGTACGGCCGCGGTTCTGCTGGGTGCCTGGGCGGTCGGGCTGGAGGTGTCGTTCCGGCCGCGCGCCACCGCCGGGCTACCGGTGCTTGAGCCCGGCGGCGACCGACCGTACGACGCGGTCCTGGTCACGCCGGAACGGCTCGACGACTGGCTGGAGGACGTACCGGACGGGCTGCACCGCTACCTTGTCGGCACCGCCCCGGAACCCCTGGCCGACGTGCCGGCCGGCTGGCTCGACTGGTCGACCGAGGTGCTGCGGCACGACGCCGCCCCGACCGACCGCCCCCTGCTGCAGGCCACCGACCCGGTCAGCCCGGACGGCACCACCTACAGCCAGTGGGGCGGGCTGGCGCGGGAGCTGGCCGACAGCTGGGACCTGCGGGTAGGTGACCGCCTGCTGGTCGACGTCGCCGAGCACGACCTGCCGCTGAAGTGGCTGCTAGCGCCCCTGTCGGCCGGAGCGTCGGTGCTGCTCTGCGCCAACCTCGACCCCGCCGACCGGGACGCCGTAGCCGCCGCCGAGCAGGTCACCCGCATCCTCTAGATCCGCCGCCGCGCCCACCATGCCCCGAATCAGGGGCCGACCAAACCCGCCCCACCTCCGCTAACCGGGCCGGATCACCGCCACCGTTACGGCGTAACGGCGGTATCCAGGCTGGCAGGAAACCACCATTACGCCGTAACGAAGTTGATCAAGCGGATTGCCGAACCGCGCCTCAAGCCGTCAGCGGCGGCCGAAGACCTTCGCGCTGGGGCCGAGGCGGAGCAGTACCGTCTCGCCGGTCGCGTCCTGCACACCGTCGTTGTCGGTGATCGCGTACACCTGGCCGTTGCCGGCCACGGTCAGACCTTCCAGCTTCTCCTGCGCCCAGCCGTTGTCGGCCCGCAGCGCGGGGAGGACGTCCAGGGCGAGCCGCTTCGGCAGCACCCGCAGCGGGCCGGGGGCGGCCGGGCCGGTGGGCAGTTCCACCGTGTAGATCCGCTTGACCGCGGCGGCTGGGCCGTTGAGCTTGTCGCGTTCGATCACAGCCAGCCGATCGCCGACCACTGTCACCTCGGACAGCCCCATCCAGTCGCCCGGCACCGAGGTGCGCTCCAGCCGGTAACCGAACCAGCTCCACGTGCCGGTGCTGACGTCGTACCGGCCGATGCGGACCACGCCCGCCGGGTCGGTGGCGACCTCCCGCTGCAGCACCGCCCAGACGATCTCCCGGCCCCGCTTGTCGGTGGTCGCGGTGACCCCCTCGAAGCCCTGCTTGCCCAGGCCGGCGGCGACGTCGGCGGGCAGCGGCACGACCTGCCGGGTCACCCCGGCGGCGTCGACCCGGACCAGCTTGTTGCCGGGACCGGTGGCACCCTCGACGGCCAGCCAGAAGCCGCCCTGCGGGCGGGCGAAGATGCCTTCGGCGTCGTAGCCGACCGGCTCGCCGCGCTCGTCGCGGACCGGCAACGCGTTGATGATCACCGCCGGGTTCCTGCGGGCGTCGATGGTGAAGATCTGGGTCTTCGCGTACGCCGCATCGGCCACGCTGTAGAGCAGGTGCGGCTGCTTCGGGGCGGCGGAGAGGGCGCCGAGCGCACCCCAGCCGATCGGCGCGCCGGTGGCGTCCGGGCCGGAGACGATGCTCGGGAACCCGGGCGCAGCCTTGCCGAGCTGGTACAGCGTTGCGCCCCGGCGTGGGCCGTGCCGGTGATGGCGAGCACACATGAACGACGGACGAACATCCCCAGGCCGCAGGAGGAGCCGGTTGAGTGGTTGGAGACATGGTACCGCTGGTAGTACCATGGTGCTGTGCCGTCCATAGACAAGCTCGTTGCAGCGATGCGAAAGAGTCAGCAGAACATCGCCTACAACGATCTCTATAGGGTGTGCGAACACTACTTCGGGAAGCCACGGCAAGCCGGCACCTCCCATGCGGTGTTCAAGATGCCCTGGGCGGGAGATCCACGCGTCAACATCCAGAACGACAAAGGCAAGGCAAAGGTGTACCAGGTCCGGCAGGTACTCAGGGCGATCGACAAGAAGGAGGCCATGTGATGCAACCCGATCCCCACCCCGAGATCACCCACTACACCTACCGTGTCACCTGGTCCGCCGAGGATCGCGAGTTCGTTGCCACCGTTGCCGAGCTTCCCTCGCTGTCCTGGCTGGCTCCCTCGCAGGTCGAGGCTCTGCAAGGGCTTCAGGAGCTGCTGCGTGAGGTTATCGAGGACATGCAGGACCAGGGTGAGCAGGTGCCGCTGCCGTTCGCGGAGCGCAGCTATTCGGGCAAGTTCAACCTGCGCGTCGGGGAGAGCCTGCACCGGGAACTCGCCATCCAGGCCGCAGAGGACGGCCTGAGCCTCAACCAGTACGTCCTGCGCAAACTCCGAGCCGCCTGACCGGCCGAGCCCTGCCGTTCAGTCGAACGAGGGCAGCGTCGGGCCGAGGACGTCGTCGGCGTCGACGATGGTGTACGCGTACCCCTGCTCGGCGAGGAAGCGCTGGCGGTGGGCGGCGTACTCGGTGTCGATGGTGTCCCGGGAGACGACCGTGTAGAAGTGCGCCTGCCGGCCGTCGGCCTTGGGCCGCAGCACCCGGCCCAGCCGTTGCGCCTCCTCCTGCCGCGAGCCGAAGGTGCCCGACACCTGGATCGCCACCGCCGCCTCGGGCAGGTCGATGGAGAAGTTCCCCACCTTGGAGATCACCAAGGTACGCAGCGACCCGGAACGGAACGCGTCGAAGAGCCGCTCGCGTTCCTTGTTGGTCGTCGACCCCTGCACGATCGGCGCGTCCAGGTATTCGCCCAGCTGGTGCAGCTGGTCGATGTACGCGCCGATGACCAGGGTCTGCTCCTCCGGATGCCGGTCCACAAGTGCCTTCACCACCGGCAGTTTGGTGCGGGCGGTGGCTGCCATCCGGTAGCGCTCCTCGGCCTCGGCGGTCGCGTACGACATCCGCTCGGCGTCGGTCAGGGTCACCCGTACCTCGGTGCACTGGGCCGGGGCGATCCAGCCCTGCGACTCGATGTCCTTCCAGGGGGCGTCGTAGCGCTTCGGGCCGATCAGGCTGAACACGTCGCCCTCCCGGCCGTCCTCACGGACCAGGGTGGCGGTCAGGCCCAGCCGGCGGCGGGCCTGGAGGTCGGCGGTGAAGCGGAAGATCGGCGCGGGCAGCAGGTGCACCTCGTCGTAGACGACAAGGCCCCAGTCGCGGGCCCCGAACAGGTCCAGGTGGGTGAACGCGCCGCCGCGACGCGAGGTCAGCACCTGGTACGTGGCGATGGTGACCGGCCGGATCTCCTTGCGCTCGCCGGAGTACTCGCCGATCTCCTCCTCGGTCAGCGAGGTACGGGCGATCAGCTCGCGTTTCCACTGTCGACCGGCGACGGTGTTGGTGACCAGGATCAGCGTGGTCGCCTTCGCCTCGGCCATCGCCGCCGCACCGACGAGCGTCTTGCCGGCGCCGCAGGGCAGTACCACCACGCCCGAGCCGCCGGCCCAGAATGCCTCCACCGCCTCGCGCTGGTACGACCGCAGCGTGAACGGCTTGCCCCCGTCCTTGCCGGACTCGGCCAGCTCGATCGGGTGCGCCTCGCCGTCGACGTACCCGGCCAGGTCCTCCGCCGGCCAGCCGAGCTTGAGCAGGGCCTGCTTGAGTCGGCCACGTTCGGACGGATGCACCGCGATGGTGTCGTCGTCGAGCTTGGCGCCGAGCATCCCGGCGAGCTTCTTGCTCTTGGCGACCTCGATCAGCACCATTCGGTCCAGGGCGCGCAGCACCAGCCCGTGCACCGGGTCGTTGGCGAGTTGGAGTCGGCCGTACCGGTCCATGGTCTCGGCCACGTCGACCAGCAGGGCGTGCGGCACCGGGTAGCGGGAGTACTTGATCAGGGCGTCCACCACGCCCTCGGCGTCGTGGCCGGCGGCGCGGGCGTTCCACAACCCGAGCGGGGTCAGCCGGTAGGTGTGCACGTGCTCGGGGGAGCGTTCCAGCTCGGCGAAGGGCGCGATGGCCATCCGGCAGGCCTGCGCGTCGGGATGGTCGATCTCCAGCAGCAGCGTCTTGTCCGACTGGACGATCAGGGGTCCACCGCTCACGCCGAATCTCCTCCTCCGTACGGCCGATCGGGTCGGCACGGTAGGTGCCTGACCTGCCACCGGGCGACCATCCAGTGTTACACGCAGAAACCGGCACGAAGAATGCGTACGCGGGCTGCAACCTTTTCCGATCGGAACCACGTCTTGCTACTGGGGAGACGACTGTCGTGACCGGTTGGTCACTCGTCTCCCAGGTCGGCGCGGTGCGTGCGCGTTCGATCCGCGATCAGGCGGGCCAGGAAGCGGGGGCCCTTGCCGCCGTCGCGGACAAGCCAACGGGGGCGAGCGGCACGCCCGGGCCGACCTTCCGCCGGATTCGGCGTACTCGTCGACGGGTAGAAGCCGCCGGGGCCGGTCGGCGCGGTGCTGGCCGGTTGCCGCCCGGGATGACACTCTGGGATGACAGGCCGGACCGTACGGGGAGGGCAGATGTCCGTTGACCAGGAACTGATCCTTGAACGCGACAAGGCCGAGTCCGCGGAACCCGTCTCCACCGCGACAGTGGTGGCGTACGCGGTCGTCGGGGCGCTGCTGTTCGGCTGGTTCCTGTTCGGCTGGCTCGTGCTCCAGCAGGGTTTCATCGATTCGGTAGGCGAAGCCGCCGGCACCGGCTTCGCCCTGCTGCTGATCGTGGCGATCGTCGGTTCGGTGCGCCGCAGCCGGCGCTGACCGGCGCCCCGGAGGTCACTTCTCCAGCACTGCCGCAGTGATCCGGTGCAGCGCGAAGGTGTGCAGCATCTCCGTCCGCTCGTCCTCGGCACGCAGGTAGCCGGCGCCGAGGGAGACCGGGCGGACCAGCCGGGACGCGGTCGCCCCGTGCGCGTCGACGTAGCCGACCCAGACCAGCGCCTTGTCGCGGATCGCCTGTTGCAGCACGGCCAGGGCGTCGGCGTGACTGTGTGCGGGGGCCGGACCGGTCGAGGCTGCGGATCCGCGTACCGCTGCGGGAGCCCGCCGGGCCGCCCGGGCCGTGGCATCGCCCCGGCGGATCTGCTCGACCACCCCGAGCAGGCGGGGCAGCGGCAGGCGCGCGGTGGTGAGCGGGTCGATCGCCCGGGTCGCCACCGACACCCGCGCGGCGGCCCGTCGGGCCCTGGCCCGGGTCAGTACGGCCGTGCCGGTGGCGTCCTCGGCGACCGGCGCGTAGCCGGCCTCCCGCAGCACCGCCAACATCCGGCCGCTCTGGTACGGGGTGACGAGCACCGTCGGCGCGAGTCGACGCAGCGTCAACTCCTCGACCCGCCGGTCGGCAAGCAACTCGGTCAGCAACGCCTCGTCGTCGCTGCGCAGGTACGCCCCGGCCGAACCGACCCGCAGCCCACCGTGCCGGCGGGCCACGTCGTCGACCAGGTACGTCAACCCCTGCGGGATCGGGGTGCGGGAGCGGCGACGGAACAGCTCGTGCAGGTCGTCGGCCGAGTAGCCGGCGTCCAACGCCCGGCGCACACTGCCCGAGGTCACCCGGTACACGCTGGCCCCACCGGCGGACTCGGGTTCGGCTATCGCGTCCAGTTCGGCGGCGAGCGCCGGCTCCGCCGGCCCGGGAACCACCACGGTCAGGTCCGCCTGCACCAGGAAGTGATCCACCGGGGCGGGCAGCAGGCCGTCCAGCACCCGTACCGCGGTGCCACCGGCGTCCTCGCTCTCGTTACGCAAGCCGAGCGGGTCGTCGCTGTCCCGCTCCTCGGCCGCGGTCGCCTCGGCCACCAGCAGCCGCCCGTACGAGGTGAGCGCCCCCAGCCCGGTCACGCCCAGCGTTGTCGCCTCGGCGAGCACCTCCCGGTGGGCGGCCTCCCGGCCCCGGCTGCGACGCGGGGCCCGCCAGTCGAGCAGCGCCAGCACCTCGTCGACGGTGGGTGCGGCGGCCGGTTCCAGGTCGGCGAGCACGCCGAGCACCGCCCGTCGGGCGGCCGGCGCACCGGCCCGTTCCGCCTCGGCGGAGAACACCGTGATCGGCCGGTCCCGGTCGTCGCGCTGGCCGATGAGCCCCACCTGGCGGGTCATGGTCAGCCAGGCGCGGGCCAACTGCTCCCAGCGTTGGGCCAGCGAACCGGCCCGCCACAACTCGTATCCGGCGGTGGGCAGCACCTGCTGGTCCGCGCCGTACCGGCTGGCGCTTGCGGACAGTTCCATCTCGCCGGCCAGACCGGCCGCGTACGCCACCTCCAGCAGCAGCGCCGCCGTCGGTTCGTCAAGCCCGGTGACGCGGGCCAGTCGCCGCAGATCACGGACGCCGATGCCGCCGGAACGCAGCACCGGCGCCGGTTCGGCGGCCAACTGCTCCAGCAGCGCCTCGGTGTGGCGTACCACCTCCATGGTCTGCCCGGCCCCGGCGGAGTCGACGGCCTTCGGTTCGCGTGGCGTGCTGGCCACCGGCGGCGGGCCGGCGCTCAGCGGTCCCAGCGGGCCGGTGTCGCGGCGCAGCAGCAACCCGATCTCCCGGGGCAGCTCGACCATGCCGCTGGTGCCGCCCTTACCGCCGGCGACCCGCACCAGCAGTCGGTGGTCGACCAGCCAGCGCACCGGAGAACCGGTGGGTGCCCCACCGTTTGTCTCGTCGGGAGGCAGCTCGTCGTCGCTGCCGGTCGCCGGGGCCTGCAACGCGCCGGGCGGCACGCTGCCGACCGGTGGCCCGGCCGCCAGCCGGTCCAGGATCGCCCGCGCCGACGGCGGTGCGGCAAGCAGGGTCCGGCGCAGCTTCGCCGGGTCCGCGCAGAGTGCGGCCGTGCGTGCGTCCAGCTCCGCCGCCGGACGGCCGAGCCCCGCCGGGTACGGGGAGATCTCGTCGATGCCGCCGACGAGCTGCAACTGATGGTCGGGGCCGTACACCAGGAAACGCGCCCGCAGCCGGTCGATGGCGGCCCGGACGGAGGTGGGCGCGGGTGGGTGGGGGCCGGTGGTGGCCAGGGCGAGGACCCCGTCGACCGAGGTGGTGCCGTCGACCGGATCACGGGTCAACCGGGCGGCATCCATGATCTGGAGGGTGAACTGGTCCAGCCCGTCCAGGGCGCGCGACACCGAAACCCGTGACTGGGCCCGGATGGCCAGCGCGGCGACGTCGGCGGGGACCGGCACGACGAGGTCGGGCCGCAGTTGCAGCAACGCGGCCAGGGACTCGTCGGGCAGCGACCGTAGGTGGTCGGCGAGTGAGGTGCTCATTGTCGTTCCACGCTAGCCCGGCCGGGCCGGGTTGCGCCCACCGGACGACCGGGCTGCCCTGGGGGCCGACCGGGTAGCTTTCCCAGAATGCCCCTTCTGACAGTCGGGTTCGACCTCGACATGACCCTGGTCGACTCCCGTCCCGGCATCGCCGCGACCTACCGCGCGCTGACCGCACAGACCGGTGTTCCCGTCGACGCCGAGGCGGCGGTGTCCCGGCTCGGTCCGCCACTGCGCACCGAGATCGCCCGCTGGTTCCCGGCCGAGCAGGTCGACGAGGCGGTTCGCATCTTCCGGGAGCTCTACCCGGCGTACGCGATCACGCCGACGGTGCCGTTGCCCGGCGCCCGGACCGCCCTGGACGCGGTACGCGAGCGCGGCGGGCGGGTGGTCGTGGTCACCTCGAAGCTCGGTCGGCTGGCCAGGCTGCACCTGGACCATCTCGGGCTGGCCGTGGACGAGCTGGCCGGGGACCTGTTCGCCGAGGAGAAGGCGGCGGCGCTGCGCGAGCACGGTGCGACATACTATGTCGGCGATCACGTGGCGGACATGGTGGCCGCCAAGGCTGCGGCCGTGCCCGGAATCGCGGTCGCGACCGGCCCGTGTTCCGTCGATGAGCTGCGCGCGGCCGGCGCCGCGGCGGTGCTGCCCGATCTCACCGGATTCCCGGCGGCACTCGACGGCATGATCCGGCTAGCCTTGACGCAGTAGATGTCTCAAGCGAAGCAGGGGATTTCAGGTGCCTACGGGTCGAGTGAAGTGGTACGACGCGACCAAGGGATACGGGTTCGTCACCAGTGACGAGGGTGGCGACGTGTTCCTGCCAAAGGCCGCGCTACCGGCGGGTGTCACCGACCTGAAGGGCGGCCAGCGCATCGACTTCAGTGTGGTCGACAGCCGGCGCGGCACGCAGGCGATGGGTGTCAAGCTGCTGGAGGCCCCGCCGTCCGTGGCGGAGCTGCGCCGCCGTCCGGCCGAGGAGCTGCACGGCCTGGTCGAAGACATGATCAAGGTGCTGGAGGCGAAGGTCCAGCCGGACCTGCGCCGGGGTCGCTTCCCGGATCGCAAGACGGCCCAGAAGATCGCTCAACTGGTCCACGCGGTCGCCCGCGAGCTGGAGGTCTGAGGCACGAGCCCGGCGTCGGCGGCCCGGCCGAGCAGCGCCTCGACGGCAGCGAACCCGGCGGATCCCAGGTCGGCGGTGAACTCGTTGACGTAGAGGCCGATGTGCCGGTCCACCACGTCGGGCTCCATCTCCTGGGCGTGCTCCAGCACGTACGCCCGACTGGCCGCCGGGTCGGCCCAGGCCTGCCGGACCGACTCCTGGATCCATCCGGCGGCCTGCTGCGGGTCGACCACGCCGCGTCGGGCCAGGATGGCCCCGAGCGGGATCGGCAGGCCGGTGTCGCCTTCCCACCACTCGCCCAGGTCGACAAGCGCGGTCAGCCCGTGGCGCGGGTAGGTGAAGCGGGCTTCGTGGATCACCAGCCCGGCGTCGTACCGCCCAGCGGCGACGCCGGGCATGATCTCGTGGAACGGCACCACCTCGATGCGCCGGGGGGTTCTTCCGGCCGACCAGAGCCGGAACAGCAGGTACGCCGTGGTCCGGTCGCCGGGCACCGCCACTGTGGCGTCGCGCAGATCGGTGCGGTCCGGCCCGCCGTCGCGATCGGCCCGGGTCAGCACCAGCGGCCCACAGCCACGCCCCAGCGCACCGCCGCAGGGCAGCAGGTGGTAGTCGTCCAGCAGCCACGGCAGCGCCGCGTAACTCACCTTCACCAGGTCGAACGCGCCGCGCTCGGCGGCCGTGTTGGTCACGTCCACGTCGGCGTACGTCACCTCGACCGCCGGCGCCCCGGGCACCTGCCCGTGCACCAGCGCGTGGAAGACGAACGTGTCGTTGGGGCAGGGCGAGATCGCCATCGAGAGCGCCACGTCCCCACCGTATCCCCGCCTGGTCGGACGACGTCGAGTGGCAGGCGGGCCGCGCCTGCCCGGTCACATCCCACAGCCGGCTGTCCACTTGTCCACAGGGTTGTCCACAGGTGGACGGGTGGGGCGAGTGGCCTGGTGGCAGCGGACCAGGCCCAGCTGATCGACCGGTCAGCGTAGGGCGAGGGTGGCGGCGGTGGTCAGGGCGGCGAGTGCGTCGCCCAGTCGCCAGGCGTCGCGGTCGCGCGGGCCGATCGGGTTCGAGATGGTACGCAGTTCGACGAAGGCGATGCCGGCATGACGGGCCGCGACGGCCACGCCGTACCCCTCCATGGCCTCGGCCACCGCGTCCGGGTGCCGTCGGCGTAGCGCCTCGGTGCTGGCCGCGGTGCCGGTCACGGTGTTGACGGTAAGCACCGGGCCCACGGTGGCCGACGGCAACGCCGTACGCAGGGTGGTCAGCAGTTCCGCGTCGGCGGACACGGCCGGGCCGCAGCCGAGAAGCTCGGCCGGCATGCCCAACTCGTCGATGGGGATGAAGCCGTCGGGTGACTCCGCGCCCAGGTCGGCGGCGACGGATCGGCTGCCGAGCACCGTGTCGCCGACCGCCACCCGGTCGGCGAAGCCGCCGGCCACGCCCGCGCTGACCACCCCACGGTACGGTCGGCCGGCAGCCTCGGCGAAGGCGAGCAGTCGGGCCGTCGCCGCACCGGCGACGGCCGGTCCCACGCCGACCGGGACCACCACGACTGTCGAACCGTCGAGGCCGGCCTGGATCGCCTCGGCCTCGGCGGGTACCGCGGTGACCACGAGCAGATCGGTCACGACACCGACCCTGGCGAGCTGCGCCGCGGCTCGTCCTCACCGCTGCCGGACCCGGTCACCGTCGAGGAGGGCCGGTAGATGTGGAAGCCCGGCGGCGCCAGATCCGGCTCCGGCGGGGTCGAACCGCCCTGGACGGGAGCGGGGGAGGTGGGCGCGTTGTCCTCGGCGTTCTCGGCTGCCTTCCGGTCCCGGTCGGCCTGCTCCTTGGCGGCCCGGGCGTCGGCGTCCCGCTCCGTCTCCGTCAGTTCCTCGTCGGTCAGCGGCCGGCCACAGAGCCGTTCGGCGCGCAACCGGTGCGCCATCAGCAGCCCTCGCGCGGCGGCCAGCACCCCGACCCCGGCGGCGACGGCGATGCCGATCCGACCATGGAAAGGTACGAGTCCCAGCCCGCCGCCGGCCACGAAGGCGAGCATCAACACCGTCTCGGAGTGGGCGAAGGAGCTGGCCCGGAGCCGTTCCGGGATGCGTTCCTGGATCGAGGCGTCCACGGCGAGCTTCGCGATGCCGCTCATCATCGCGGCGACCACGCAGAGCAGGGTGACCATCAGCAGGGAGAAGTACAACGTGGCGAAGACGGCCACCCCGGCCACGATGATCATGCCGCTGGACTGGAGCGCGGTCGGCCGGTGGATGCGTAGTCGGGTGCCGAGCGCGGTGGCCAGGAAGGTGCCGACGGCCAGTGCCCCGCCGACCAGGCCCAGCGCACCCTTGTCACCCAGGTCGCGGCCGAACAACACAGTGGTCAGGTCGCCGGCCTTGATGGTGAAGGCCAGGAAGAGCAGCAGGAAGCCGTAGAGCGCGCGTAGTGTCGCCGCCCCGATCAGGTTCGAGATCACCAGGCGGCCGGCGGGACGTCCCCGTCCCAGCGGGCGGTCGCCGGTGGCTCGTCGCAGCGCCCGCAACGGTCGGGGCACCCGCTCGGGTGGTTCGGAGTCGGCCCTGGGCGGCAGCCGCAGGGCGATCACCATGCCGACCAGGAAGATGACCGAGGCGACCCGTAACGGCCACTGCGCCCCGAACCAGAACGCGGCCAGGCCGATCGGCGCGACCAGGGCACCGGCGACCGTGCCGTACACGCTGGCTCGGGCGCCGACCTGGGACAGGCCGAGCCCTTCGGGCAGGAGCCGGGGAACCGCCGCGGAGCGGGCCACCCCGTACGCCCGGGACAGCGCGAGCACCCCGAAGGCCGCCGGATAGAGCCCGAAGCCGTGGATGTAATCGGAGATCATCCAGGCCAGGAACGCCCGGCCGAGCATCGTCGTGGCCAGGGCGTACCGCCGGCCGTGCCGGAAGTGGTCGAGCAGTGGCCCGACCACCGGGGCGAGCATGGCGAACGGCACCATGGTCACCAGCAGGTAGAGGGCGACCTTGCTGCGGGCCTCGCCGAGCGGAACGTTGAAGAAGATCGTGCCGGCCAGGCCGATGGCGATCAGGGTGTCCCCGGCGCAGGAGACCGCATGCAGATCGAACAGGCGGACCATGCCGGTCTCGCCGCCGGCACCCCGGGCCCGGGCGCGGGCGGCGCTGTGCGTCACCCAGCGGCCACCGTTGACCGACCCGCGGAACAGCAGCCGAATGGCACGGATGCCGGTGCCGACGGTCCGCCCCAGGAGGGACCGCTCGGAGTGGGAGGACAGCGGCATGGCACCCATCCTGACCTATCGTCTGGCCGGATGCCGCACCACCGTCGGAGAACACCTCCGGGGAGTGCCTCACGGTCGGCCCCACCCATGGGGAACAATGGTTGGGTGACCAGGCCTGTCTCCGCCCGCGCCGCTCGTCTCGACCAGGTCTGCGCCGCCGCCGTCGAGGTGGCGCGTGCCGGCATCACCGAGGTGGACGCCACCGAAGTCGGTGAACATCTCCAGGCTGTCGCCGAGGGCGATCGGCTCGTCACCCACTACTTCGAATGCCTGCTTGCCGGCTATCGCGGCTGGCGGTGGGCGGTCACGGTGACCCGGGTGCCGCGCAGCCGTACCGTGACGATCTGCGAGACCGTGCTGCTGCCCGGGCCGGACGCGCTGCTCGCGCCCGGCTGGCTGCCGTGGCAGGAGCGGCTCAAGCCCGGTGATCTCGGTCCGGGTGATCTGCTGCCCACGCCCGCCGACGACGATCGACTCGCGCCCGGCTACCTGCTCTCCGACGACCCGGCGGTGGAGGAGACCGCCTGGGAGTTGGGCCTGGGCCGGGCCCGGGTGTTGTCGCGGGAGGGACGGGCCGAGGCGGCCCAGCGCTGGTACGACGGCGACCACGGCCCGTCGGCGCCGATCTCCACCTCCGCCCCGGCCGCCGCGCGGTGCGGCACCTGCGGTTTCTACCTGCCGCTCGCCGGGCAGTTGCGGCAGTGCTTCGGTGTCTGCGGCAACTTCTACGCCCCGGACGACGGCCGGGTGGTCAGCACCGACCACGGCTGTGGTGCGCACTCGGAGACGCTTGTCGAGGCCGAGACGGCGGTGGAGGAGGTGCCCGCCGTCTACGACGACAGCGCGGTGGAGCCGATGTCGGTATCCCGGGCACCGGGGTCGGTCGAGTCGGGTGAGCCTGCGGAGCCGTACGGCCACTCCTGATCAACCACGCTCGGTCGTCCGGCCGGGATGGTGGCGGTCAGTTGGCGGCGCGGCGGCGGCGTCGGTGGGCGTCGTGCCGCATCATCACGGCCAGACCGGGGAAGCCCCACAGAAAGCCGGCAAGGCAGATCCAGAGCCAGTCCTCGTTCCCGCTCGCGGCCAGCCGGTCCCGGAAGAGGAGCAGCACCACCCCGGCCACCGCCCACGCGACAATGCCGGCCAGCGCGAACGGCACCATCGGCGGATCGAGTGGTTCAGGACGCGGCTGCTGCTTCGGCACCTGCTCAGAGTACGCGACAGAACTTCCGGGACCGCCTGCCATCTGGGACGATGCGCGCGACGACCTGATCATTCGCTGTGAGGTTCCTGATGTCAGTAGCGCCGCTCGACAACACACCGCCCGACCCCAGTCGGCCGGTCAGCCGCTTCGACCGGTACTTCGAGGTCACCGCGCGTGGCTCGACGATGACCCGCGAGCTACGGGGTGGTCTGGCCACCTTCTTCACGATGGCGTACATCGTGGTGCTCAACCCGCTCATCCTCGGCGGTGCCGTCGACGGTGACGGCAAGGCCCTCGCGATTCCGGCGATCGCCGCGGCCACCGCGCTGGTCGCCGGTCTGATGACCATCCTGATGGGCGTGGTCGGCCGGTTCCCGCTGGCCGTCGCCGCCGGCCTCGGCGTCAACGCCCTGGTGGCGTACGAGATCGCGCCGCAGATGACCTGGGCCGATGCCATGGGCCTGGTGGTGATCGAGGGTGTGATCATCGCGGTGCTGGTGCTGACCGGCCTGCGTACCGCCGTGTTCCGCTCGGTGCCGACCCAGATGAAGACGGCCATCGGCGTCGGCATCGGCCTGTTCCTGACCATCATCGGTCTGGTCGACGCCGGTTTCGTCCGCCGCATCCCGGACGCGGCGAACAGCACCGTGCCGCTCGGTCTGGGCATCGGTGGCAAGCTCGCCAGCTGGCCGACGCTTGTCTTCGTGCTGGGTCTGCTGCTGACCCTGGTGCTTGTGGTACGCCGGGTCAAGGGCGCGATCCTGATCGGCATCTTCAGTTCCACCGCGCTGGCCATGGTGGTGGAGGCGCTCGGCAACGTCGGCCCGTCCTTCGTCAACGGCGTGCCGAACCCGAAGGGCTGGTCGCTGAACGTCCCGACCCTGCCCAGCAACCCCGTCGACCTGCCGGATCTGTCGCTGCTCGGTCAGTTCAACGTGCTCGGCTCCTGGGGGCGGGCCGGCTGGCTGGTCGTGTTGATGTTCATCTTCACCCTGCTGGTCACCGACTTCTTCGACACCATGGGCACGATGGTCGCGGTCGGGCAGGAAGGGAGCATGCTCGACGAGCAGGGCACCCCGCCGCGTACGAAGGAGATCCTGCTCGTCGACTCGATCGGCGCGGCGGCCGGCGGCGCGGCAAGCGTCTCCAGCAACACCGCGTACATCGAAAGTGCCGCAGGTGTCGCGGAGGGTGCCCGGACCGGCGTGGCGAACCTGGTCACCGGCGCGCTGTTCCTGCTGGCCATGTTCCTGGCCCCGCTGGTGGTGGTCGTGCCGTTCGAGGCGGCGTCCGTCGCGCTTGTGGTGGTCGGCTTCCTGATGATGACCGCGGTGCGGACCATCGACTGGTCCGACTACGAGATCGCCATCCCGGCGTTCCTCACCATCGTGTTGATGCCGTTCACCTACTCGATCTCCAACGGCATCGGTGCCGGCCTGATCACCTACGTGGTGATCAAGCTGGCCAAGGGCAAGGCCCGCGAGGTCCACCCGTTGCTGTACGCAGTGGCGGCACTGTTCGTGGTGTACTTCCTGCGCGGTCCCATCGAGGCGCTGGTGTTCTGACGTTCTTCCGAACCCGGGCCAGGTGTGATCCGCTCATACCTGGCCCGAGTCGGGTGAGAGTGGTCATATTCGCTGCGGTCCGGCAAGCTCATTAGTTAGGCTAACTATCGTGACGGAGCGGACGGTGACGGCGCAGAGCATGCCACCGGCGCAGCTGGCCCATCAGCTGCGTGATGCGATCACCCGGCTCAACCGGCGGGTCCGCCAGGCCCGGCCGGTAGGTGACCTGACGGTCACCCAGTTGTCCGCGCTCACCAGCATCCGGCTGGGTGGAGCGCTCACGCCGCGGGAACTCGCCGACGTCGAACGGGTGCAGCCACCGACGATGACCAAGATCGTCGCGAAGCTGGAGGAGCGCGGCCTCGTGCAGCGCACCCCCCACCCGACCGACGGCCGGCAGGTGATCCTCGCGGTGACCGCGGGGGGCCAGGCCGTGCTCGACCAGTTCGAGCGGGTCCGAGATGAATGGCTGGCCCGCCGGCTGACCGAGCTGAGCGATGCCGACCGGGAGACTCTGCAACACGCCGCAGAGATTCTCCAGCAGATCTCCCGCGCCTGACGCCGCACACCCGAGTGTGCTTCGCGCCGCGCCGTCCGTTGTCGACGACGCGTACCACCGCGAGGAGGCGCACCGAGAGTGCAGGCACGGTTGAGCACGATGTTCCAGTCCTTACAGGTCCGCAACTACCGGCTTTTCGCATCCGGGCAACTGGTCAAACTGATCGGCGTCTGGATGATGTTCATCGCCCAGGACTGGCTGGTCCTCGAGCTTTCCGACGACTCGGCCACCGCGCTCGGTGTGGTGGTCGCGCTTCAGTTCACCCCCGTACTGCTGCTCACGCTGATCTCCGGCCGGCTCGCCGACCGGTACGACAAGCGGATGCTCCTCTTCGTCGCCAACGCCTTCTGGACGGTGCTGTCGCTGGCGATGAGCGTGCTTGTCATCACCGGCCTGGTCCAGCTCTGGCACGTCTTCGTCTTCGCTGCCCTGCTCGGTGTGGCCAACGCGGTGGAGACCCCGGTCCGGCAGGCGTTCGTCTCCGAACTGGTCGGCACCCGGCTGCTGCCCAACGCGCTCTCGCTCAACGCGGCCGTCTTCAACTCCGCCCGGATAGTCGGACCGGCCGTCGCCGGCCTGGCCATCGCGGCGTTCGACGTCGGGCCGGTCTTCATGGTCACCGCGCTCAGCTCGATCGCACCCCTGGTCACGGTGATCCAGATGCGGTCGTCCGAGCTGAACCGCCCTCCGCTGCTCCCGCGTGAGGAACGGGCCGCCGCCACCGTGATGGACGGGCTGCGTTACGTGGGCCGACGTCCCGACCTGCTGCTGCCGATGGTGGTGATGTCGGTGATCGGGATGGCGCTGTTCAACTTCCAGCTCACCCTGGCGGCGCTGGCGAAGACCGTGTTCAACACCGGCGCGGCCTCGTTCGGCCTGCTCAGCACCACCCTCGCGGTCGGTGCGCTGGCCGGTGCCTTGGCCGGTACGGGTCGACGTAGTCGCCCGTCCGTCTGGTTGGTGCTCGGTGCCGCGATCGCCTGCGCCGTCTTCGGCACCCTCGTCGGGCTCGCGCCGACCTACTGGGCGGTCGTGGCGCTGCTGCCGCCGACCGGCTTCTTCATGGTCTACTTCGCCCAGGCTGCCAACCAGCGGGTCCAGCTCGGCACCGACGCCGCGTTCCGCGGTCGGGTGATGGCGCTGTGGGTGCTCGTGTTCCTGGGCACCAACCCGATCGGTGCGCCGCTGGTGGGTTGGGTCGCTGAGACCTTCGGTGCCGGCGTCAGCATCTGGGCCGGCGGCCTGGTCTCCCTCGCCACCGCCCTGCTCGCGCTGGCCTGGCAGCTGCGCCGCGACGGTGCCCGGGTGCGGTTCCGGGTCCTGCCGATGCCCCGCTTCTACGTCACCGAGGCCTGAGCGGGGCACCACGGTCGAGGCGGCCGGACGGTCAGATACTGAAAATCAGCAACGTGACGCTGCGCGACAGCATAACTTCGTTGGGTGGAGTTCCTGCGCTTGCTGCTGCTGTCCCTGGCGCTGGCCGCTGTGGTCTGCGTACCGGCGCTTATCGCACTCGTGGTCTGTGCCGACGAGGTCCTCGACCGTGTCACCTGCCGATTCGCCGAATGGCGGCAACGGGGACGGGAACGCCGCCTGATCACCCAGCTGAATCAGGCGGTGGCCGTCGAGGATCTCGCCGACCCTGACACCCTCGGCGCCCTCGACCGCCCCGACCGGCGACCGTTGGAGCAGCTCGCGGCGGACCTGCGCTGCCTGCGCCGGGACCGGGTCGGTGGTGCGGCAGTGGTGTGGCACAGCAGCGTCCTCGACGCGTACGACGACCGGCTCCGGTTGGCGTGCCGGGCGCTGGGCATCCCCGAACACCTGGCCGAGTTGACCGGCATCGACCAGCAGATCGAACGAGTCCGGATCGAGGGCGAACTGGACGCCGCCGGCCTGCGCCTGCCGGCCACCCGACCCGGCCAACACCAGCGCCACTCCTGAACAGGTGCGGGCGGATGCTCAACTCCTGAACGGCTGCGGGTTGGATCCTCAACTCCTGAACGGGTGCGGGTGGATGCTCACGTCGGCTGGTGTGCGCCGAGGCCGCTGCGGCCGGTCATCGCGTTCTCGTCCCAGCTGACATCCTGCGTCGGTGCGACTCTTCATCGCGGTCTATCCGCCCGCCGAAGCGATCGGGCACCTGTTCAGCGAGGTCGCCGGGCTGCGGCTCAGCGCGGCGGCAGCCGCCGGAACGAACGTACGGCTGGCCGACCCTGGTAAGGCCCACCTCACGCTCGCCTTTCTCGGCGAGGTCGATCCCACCCGGTTGCCCGCCGTGCAGCAGGCCCTACAGCTCGCCGTGGCCACGGCTCGCGGCGGCCCGCCGCCCATGCTGCGGCTAGGTGGCGGCGGCCGATTCGGGCAGGGCCGCAGCACCGTACTCTGGGTCGACGTGCACGGCGACGTCGATCGCCTGGCGACGTTGGCCGGAGAGGTCCGCGGCGAACTGGCCGCGATCGGAGTGCCCACCGACGACAAGCCGTTCCGCCCGCACCTGACCATCGGCCGCCCCGGCGACCGGATGCCACCCGACGACGTCGAAGCCGACCTGGCCGTACTAGACAACTACCTCGGCCCACCCTGGCCCGCTACCGAACTGGTACTGGTCCACACCCACCCCGGCCC